>NZ_CANG01000958.1:0-11716 GCF_000309315.1 Sedimentibacter sp. B4 | reverse complement strand
AAAAAATTAAGGATATCTAAAATATCCTGAATTTTTTATTTTATTCAATAACTGCTATTGCATCAATTTCTACGTTAGCATCTCTTGGAAGTCTTGCAACTTCAACGCATACTCTTGCAGGTTTATGGTCTTTAAACATTTCTGCATACATTTCATTAATAAGGCCGAATTGATTCATGTCCTTGATGTATACTGTGCATTTAACAACATCGTTCAATGTTGCTCCTGCAGCTTCAAGAATTGCCTTTACGTTCATAAGAGACAATCTTGTTTCTTCCTTTATGTCGCCGTCTTTGTACAGTTCTCCTGTTGCAGGGTTAAAAGCCAGCTGTCCTGAAACATAAATTGTATTACCTGCCTTTTGAGCCTGTGAATAAGGACCTACTGCAGCAGGTGCATTGCTTGTTTGAATGGTTATATTTGACATAACATCCTCCTCCTATTTCCAATTTTTTATTCCATATTGTTCAACATCTATTGAATTGTTGTCAAACCATAAGGATTCAAGGTCATATATTTCTCTTTCATCCTTGTGGAAGATATGAACAATTATGTTGTCCGTTTCTAATAACACCCATCTTCCTGTGTCGAAGCCTTCTGTATAGTAGAAGTCTACACCTTCTTTAGATCCTTTTTCAATCACTTCTTCAGCTATGGCAACAGTCTGTCTTTCGTTGTTGCCGCTGCATATTATGAAGTAATCAGTTATGGAGCTTGTTTTGGATACATCCAAAACAACGAAATTGTAAGCTTTCTTGTTGTCACATGCTTTCAATATTGTTTCAATGTTTTTTTTGTCTAAATTCATTTTTCCTCCTTCAGGAATTCCAATGTTTTTATTGATTCTATGTCAAGATTCTGATTTTTTTGTTCCACATATTCTATTGTTCTTTCCAAAGAATATATCAAAGCATCATTTATGTTAAAATCGGCAAGTTTTCTTAAATCTTCAACGCCATCATATTTTCTGCAAGGTTCTGTCTTGTCTGCAAGATAAATAATTTTTTCAAGAATTGTCATGTTCTCTCTTCCAGTGGTGTGATAAAGAATTGCATTTATAATTTCATCATCATAGACCTGGTAGATTGTCCTGGCAAGTTCAGCGCTTTTTGCAGCATGTGTAAGGTTGTCGTCTTTCTCCATGGACTTGCCGCAGTCATGCAAAAGTCCTGCTATTCTTGCCTTTTCCTTGTCTGCTCCGTATAAAACACTTAAGCGCACTGCTTCTTCCATTGTTCCCAGTGAATGGATGTAGCGCTTTTGTCCAATGGATTTTTCAAGAATATCTTTCATTTCATCTAAATTCATCCTAAATCATTCCTCATACAAATTGTTTTTGATGATATATTGCTCAACAGATTCCGGCAGCAGATACTTGGCTGATTTTCCATCCATTAATCTCTGTCTGATATTAGTTGAAGAAATTTGAAGCATTGGTGCCTGAAATAACTCAATGTTGCTTTTAAACATCTTGTTTATTTCAGAAATTTTAGCCTTTGCATCCTCCATGCTTATTCCTGGCCTTGAAACTGCTACAAACCTGCATAGTTTAAGAAGCTTTTCCGGCTCCCGCCAGCTTGGAAGCTCAATTACCGCATCTGTTCCCGTTATGAAATAAAATTCGGCATCAGGATATTTTTTTGTTAACTCCATCAATGTGTTTAATGTATAACTTTTACCATCTTTTTTTATTTCAATGTCTGAAACCTTAAATCTATCGTTTGACAAAACAGCTATCTCTGTCATAACATACCTGTCTAATGATTCTGCCACAGTACCCTTCTTGTGAGGAGGATTTCCGGCCGGTATAAAAATTATTTCTTCCAGTCCATAGAAGTTAAGCACTTCATTGGCAACAACCAAATGTCCTGTATGAATGGGGTCAAATGTACCGCCCATAATTCCTACTTTTCTATTTTTCATCTTTTGCTCCTCTTGATTACCCAGTAAGCTGCAGCTGACAATACTACAGATGATAGAGTATAAACAGTGTTTGTGGATTCAAGGCTTGTTAAAATTAGTTTTGCAACAGCAACTCCAAGTATTCCTGAAAATATATGAGGAAAATGTTTTTTAATCTTGGAATTTTTAACAGTGTTGATTCTTTCTAAAAGGTATTCACGTCCTGAATAATAACCGTTCATCCAACCAGAATATGATATGAACAATATTGATCCGGCCAGATAAAGAATAGGCAAAAATGCTGCTGTATAAATTCCATCCACGCACATCATCACCGACAATGAAATAAACAAAGGCGTAAGCACTACCTGAGTGTAAGAATCCCCTAATCCTGCAGCAATTCCCATCATTCCCTTTTTAATATATGCTGTGTCTGTATCATTTGCATTTAAAGATGCCTGTTCCTCTACAGAAATTATGTATCCATGTATAGGAGTACCCATATTAGGTTCAGTGTTAAAAAATTCTGTATGTCTGTGAATTGCACGTGATACTTCATTTTTTTCATTATAGAGCTTTTTAAAGATGTTTTTCATGCTGTGTGCAAATGCTAATCCCTGCAGCCTGTCATAGCTGTAGCATGAATGGGAAAAATTCATCCATATGAACCATGCATACATGAGATCCTTCTTGTTAATATTATTGTTTTTATTGCTTCTTTTATTATCCATGCGGAAATTTTTATTTGACAAAGCAAAAAGAATTATTGCTGCAGCTGCTAAAAACCAGTATGAACCAATGTTAAAAATAATTACAGCAAGAAAAAACAATCCGAAGCTTATATAAGCATACTTGTTTTTAAGATTTGCCAATATGCTTATTACAGAATAAGATACTAAAAACATCCCTGCCATGAACAAAAATATTTTGATGTTTTCATAATATTCAACGATCATGTTATCAAACAGCGACATTATCAAAAATGCAGCCCCCACAACAAAACTGCTCATGAGGTACAACAAAAGCTGAGGATACAAACCGTCATAAAGACTGATGTCTGGATTTTTCCCTTCCTCATATGATTTCTCGTACTTGTTTACAAATATGTGATTGATGTTCAGCCTGTACTTCCATATTAATATTCCCAAATATCCGAAAGGATACGCAAAAGCTGATGCTTCCACAGGACCAAGACCTAAAAGTATCGCTGCAGAGGCAGCAATTACCGCTGTCAGGCACTGATCTCCTTTAAAGGATCCTCCTGTTGAAACAAAGTTCATATAAATAACATTGACCACAGCTCCGGCAGCCATTCCCAAAAAAGGATCTCCAAGAATCAGTCCGGTCATGAAACCCGATACAACCGGTCTGTATACTGTGTAATATCCTATTCCCAAGGACAGTGCCGTACTGCTTGCCCAAAAGTACAAAATGCTTATTAAAATGAAATTAAATGCAGTCATTTTTCTACCTATTCAACTGACACTGCTTTGTCATTTGGAAGCATTTTTATATCGACTGCAATATTTTTCTTAGCTATACTTTTCAGTATTTCAATTTCCTGGCTGCTTAGGTGAATTGAGTTTAAATACCTTTCGCGGCCTTTGACATTTCCAAGTCCACCAACATTGACGCATTTAATTTCAACGTTTTGATTTATTAATTCATTTATATTTTCAATACATCTTGAAAGGATTAAAATCCTTGAACCATCATCGCTGCCTTTAAGATAATCTGCTGCACCAGCAACGCTAAACAAATTTACTTTTATATTTTCAGGTGCTGCGTGTTTTATCAATTCCGACATGAATTCGTCTTCTGCATATTCATTGTCAACAATTACAACTTCGTTGGCTTTAATATATGGTATCCAGGAAACAACGACCTGCCCGTGCAGAAGCCTGTCGTCTATTCTGGACAATACTACATTCTTCATTATTCCTCCATTAGTCTGTAGAGAACTTCTCATTTACAAACACTATGCTCTTTTTTCCGTTTTTGATTATTTTTTCCGCAACTTCCTCCATTGTGTATGAATCCCTGCTTACAGCAATGTCAATAAACAGCGGAAAATTTATTCCTGTTATATGATAGAATTTTCTGTTTTTCATTGTTCTTAAAACCGCATTGTATGGGCTTCCGCCGTACATGTCAGTAAAAACAATCAGATCGTCCTTGGAAAGTTTTTCGACTGTTTCTTCAACCTGACTTAAAAGCTCGTCAAAACTTTCCCCCTGATGAAATGATATGCTTTGTGCTCCTTCAATTTTACCTATTATAAGTTCAGAACTCTTCAATAATTCCTTGCCGAAATCTCCGTGTGTTACAAGTAAAATATTTATCATTATTTCATCTCCTTATGTTGGTATAATATTATATCATATATTTTTGAATTTTACACATATTTCCTTGTTTAAATATTTTGCTTTGACCATCCTTCTTTTGTAAGGTAGTTTAGACTGTTAAATCCAAGCTCCCTCACAAGGTCATACATCTCAGTAAACTTGCAGTCAATTCCCTCTTTTGTGTGGGCGTCAGAATTTATAACAACAGGGATTTCCATGTCCTTTATCATTTTTAAAATTAATGTGGACGGATACTGTTCCTTTGTGTATCCTCTTGCAATTCCTCCGGTATTTATTTCAATTGAGCATGATGTGTTTTTTATGACCTTCAGGCAGTTTTCAACTGCCTTCACATACCAATCCTCTTTTTCATCAAACAAAATATTGTCTTTGTTGTTCTTTTTAAATAAATCCAAATGGCCGATTATTGGCGGCTCATAATTTATTGCCATTTCAGAAATCATGCTGTAGTATGATTGTACTGCATGCCTTGCATTTCCTCCAAAGCTTTCCTTGATACCCTGGGTAAGCTCTTCCAGGTTATAGTCAACGGTCCACATGATGCCGCTTTCAAAATACCCCAGGTAATGAACAGAACCTATGTAGTAGTCAAGCCTTTTTATTAATGACCTTGACAGTTCATCAAAACCTATTCCCGGAATATAGTCCAGTTCCATTCCCAGGAACACATCAATTTGATTTTTGTATTTTTCTTTTAAAATTGTTATTTCTTCCATATAGTTTTCGATACGTCCACTCTGAATGTTCCAGTCTGAAACAAATGGCGTGGGTCCGTGGGTGGATATTCCTATTGATTGAAACTTTAAGTTTATTGCAGCCAATATCATGTCTTCTGCGCTGTACATACCGTCGCAGTATAAAGTGTGAGTATGTAAGTTCGTTAAATGCATAGTGATTCCTCCTGCCAGTATATATTGTAATTGAAGTTGTTGAATTAGTAAAGAAACAATTTTTACTTTTAATTCACTAAAATCCTTTTCTTACGTATATTAATAATAAATTACAAAATTTTTTGGAGGATATATATGAGTTATTCAAATTATAGAAATAATACGCCGCATTATAATTCGATGCCTTACAGCAATGACCCCATAAACTATGCACAAAGAATGAACATGGGATCAGTGCCTGGAATGCCCCCATATGGAAACAGCATGTACATGCAGAATTATTTTCCTTCCATGCCCTTCATGACAGGAAACAATTCTCCTACAATGCCAAGCATGCCGAACATGCCTAGTATGCCGTCTATGCCTGGTATGCCGTCTATGCCAAGTATGCCCACTGCTCCGGGACCTGGCATGGCACCATTCATTCCTGAAAGTGAAATGGATAATCTTCCAGATGGAGATATGCCTGCACTTCCAAGGGGCTCTGACATGAGAATGCCTGAATTTAACCAGCCTGGAAATCTTCCGGCGATGCCGCAGATGCCTGGAGATAGAAATGTGTATCCAGGAGTTACAATGCCAGGTTCAAATATGCCTATGGAAATGACATGTGAACAGCTTATTGAGCTGACCAGGAACATGGAATGCCTGGAAGAAATGCATGAATTTTTACACAATATGAACGGTGATCATACAACAATGCCGGAAACTCCTGCAGCTCCACGAACACCGACGATGCCAACTACGCCGACTATGCCAACAACGCCACGCACTCCAACTACACCGGCAACACCTACTACTCCTTCAGCTCCGGGAACCCACAACAATCACGGTATAAGCCGTTTTTACAGATAAATTCATGTAATATTCAAGCTTCGGCTTGAATATTACATATTTTTAATTTATGTAAACGTGATTTAAGTCATATAAGGTCGCATTTTATCAAAATTTATATATTGCCCGAAAAATAATACTATTTCCATTCTAATATATAAAAAAATAAAATAATTAAAAAGTGTACATACAGTTTTTTCAAATCTTCAGCATATAATGTATAACTCTGGGGGTGTTTTTTTGATAGAAAATGTATTGCAGCTAATCTTTCCATTGTCAATATTCATCTTTGGTTATATAACCAGTGGGAGTTCATTCCCTCAACCATTAAACAAGGATGAAGAATTCGAGCTCATACAAAAATCGAAAGATGGTGACAAAGAAGCGCGAAACACTCTTATAGAAAGAAATCTAAGGCTGGTTGCCCATGTAATAAAAAAATATAAGACAGTAGGCATAGACCAGGAAGATTTAATATCTATAGGGACAATCGGATTAATAAAAGCAGTTTCAACCTTTGACAACAACAAGGGCATACGGCTTGCTACATATGCGGCCAAGTGCATCGACAACGAAGTTTTAATGACAATACGAAGCGACAAAAAATTAAAAAAAGAAATTTCACTCCAAGGACCTTTGGGAACAGATAAGGAAGGCAACAACATATATCTCATTGATATTATAAAATACGAAGGCGAAGAAATTGTAGGGCGCCTCGACAAGGAAGAAAAAATTAAGGCATTGGATGAAATACTGGACAAAACACTTCAAAAAAGAGAAAAGAGTATCATAGAAATGAGGTACGGCATAAGAAACAACGAACACAAAACTCAGAGGGAAATTGCAAAGCTCCTGGGAATTTCAAGATCATATGTGTCAAGAATAGAAAAAAAAGCTCTAAAAAAACTATATGACGCCTTAGTTTCAAATGTTGGAAATTAATACATAAAAATAAAAAGCATTCACGGAATGCTTTTTATTTTATGTTATCTTTGCTCTTTTATGAGTCCTATGCGATATGCATCCAGGAGCATTTCAAGATCTTTAATCTGAGCTATTAATTTTTCTCCGTCGTCTGTATCCCGAACCCTTTTTCTTTCAACTTCCTTTTCAAGAACCATGGTGGTTGAATGAATGTCCTTTTCTTCTTCAATTGCCACCTGTGTTGATTCAAAAGGATCATGAGATACAAGCAGCAGTCCATAGGAATTGTATATGAGAGTGTAACCTGCAATGCCTGTGGCTTTTTGATAAGCTCTTGAAAAACCACCGTCTATTACTAAAAGCTTTCCGTTTGCTCTTATGGGACTTTCGCCGCTTTTTAATTTTACAGGCATGTGTCCGTTTATTATGTGAGAAACTTCCGGATTCAGACCAAATTCCTCGAAAATCATCCTGCACATTTTTTCGCTGTCTTCAAGCTTGAAGTAAGGGCTCTTCTTTTCTACATGTGTTTGTTTGTCGTCTATGAAATACCTTTCAAATGTTGTCATCTTATCCTTGCCGAACAAAGGTGAATCAGGCCCTGTCCACAGGTACCATGTTATATCCATGCCGTAGAGTCTTGCTTCGGGATTGTTTATGTGGAAATAACCTTCTCTCACAAGTATTTCAAGCCTGTCAAAATAGGATTTTCCGCTGTAGTATTTTCCCGATGATCCAATCTTAACCTTCTTGAAACTTCCATCCTCATTGACA
Organism: Sedimentibacter sp. B4; assembly: GCF_000309315.1. Lineage (NCBI taxonomy): Bacteria > Bacillati > Bacillota > Tissierellia > Sedimentibacter > Sedimentibacter sp. B4. Next base: position 4,026 of record NZ_CANG01000958.1, on the reverse strand, counting down.
GGAATGCAGCCGTGATAAAGAAGGTTTGAATTAAATTTAAGATACATGCTGCCGTTGGAAAACAAAAATCTCACATGCTTCTGCAGCTTTTCACTGTTTAAAAACGATGACTTGAGTTTTTCCATAAGCTCACTTTCTTCTTGAGTAAGTTCATATGGGTTATCAGGATTTATTGTTGGAAAGCTCTTGTCGTTTAAACTGTAAGTTTTTCCATTTAGTTCTATTGTTCCTTCGCTGTAATTTATTTTATTAAGCAGGAGTCTATCTTCCATGTTAAAATGTGGGCGCCTTTTGATAATTTCTCCTTCTAGCTTGAACTGAATGATTGATATTGCCTTGTGCATTTTTGCAATAAGCTTAAGGTCGTTGTCCGTATATATTTTGTCGCTTTCAACTATGGGCTTAAATGAAGCACATTCATCTCTGCCGTAAAATTCCAGTGCAAATGTTGCAAGAGGAAGCATGTTGATTCCATACCCGTCTTCAATGATATCAAGGTTGACATATCTTGCGCAGATTCTTAGGACTGTTGCAATGCATGCTACACTGCCTGCAGCAGCTCCCATCCATAATACATCGTGGTTTCCCCACTGAATGTCCACGGAGTGGTACTTTGTTATGGTGTCCATTACAACATCAGCTCCCGGGCCTCTGTCAAATATGTCACCTACAATGTGTAATCTGTCAATTACAAGTCTTTGAATAAGCTTTGACATGGCAATAATGAATTCATCTGCTCTTCCTATTTTTATAATTGCTTTTATAATTCCGCTGTAATATTCTTCCTTATCGTATTCTTCAGGTCCCCTGTGCATTAATTCTTCTATTATGTATGCAAATTCCTCAGGAAGTGCTTTTCTTACCTTCATTCTGGAATATTTGAATGCTGCTTTTCTGCTTATTTCAATAAGTCTGTAAATGGTTATTCTGTACCATTCTTCAATGTCTTCTTCCTGCTTATGAATGATTTCCAATTTTTGTTCCGGATAATAGATCAGAGTTGCAAGGCTTTTAATTTCTTTCTCGCTTAATGTGTCTCCATAAACTTCGGTTATCTTTCGCTTTATATTCCCGGATCCGTTTTTAATGACGTGATTAAATGACTCGCATTCTCCGTGAATGTCAGACAAAAAATGTTCTGTTCCTTTAGGAAGGTTTAATATTGCCTGCAAGTTTATTATCTCAGTGCATGCTGATGCAATTGTAGGGAATTGTTTTGATAAAAGGTTAAGATATCTAAGTTCTTCGTCAAATCCCTGTATTACATCATCATTAGAATAAATCATCTTCTCAGCTCCTTTTATAATATATATAATTATAACATATTAAACTAATTTATCCAACACATATTGAATAGTGATTAAAATACAAGTATTTTCTTCATTGAATACATCATTTTAATGTTAATAATATTGGATGATTTTTATGGCTACGGTCGAAAAACCTGGGTTAGGGCATAAAAAAACTTCGTTTCTAATTAGCGAAACGAAGTTTTAAAATCATAGTTCTTCATGTGTTCCGTCACAGTATGGAGGATTTTTTGTGTGCTTACAACCGCACAAATGAGATGTTCCGTCAAGTGTAGCTGTAAACTTTAGGGGAGTGAAAGAAGTTCCTTCATGAGAACCATCGCAAAATGGCTGAGTGCCGCTTTTTCCGCATGTGCAGTAGTAGTAGTCTTCACCTTGTTTAAGCTGCACAGCAACAGGTTGCTTCAATGGTACTTCCGGTTCTTCTGACATTTCATGTTTTTCCATAACATTGCTCCTTCTGAATTTTAATCTTATTATTCACAGCAAGAAGCATTTTATTCTCACAGAATTATTTCAACTTTGATAAAATTTTAAAATATATGTTTATCATGTGTTTTTCATTGGAATATGAATCTATTTCTAAAGATGGTATCCATGTTACACCGCTGTTTTCATCAGCCTTGACAATGAGTTCTTCATGTTCGTCAGCTTCAAAGAGAAATGCAGCATTAAAATGAAGATGAGGAGATACGTATTTTCCGTTTTTAATGTGACCATATACAGGTATGATGTCAAGCGATACAATACTGTCGCTTAAAGATGAAAAATTTCTTATACCTGTTTCTTCATTTAATTCCTTCATTGCTACACAAAATAAATCCTCATCGCCGTCAGCATGCCCGCCTGTCCATGACCACGCATTGTAAATGTTGTGATGCACCATGAGCACCTTGTCTCTTTTTTTGTTTACAACAAAAGCAGAGCTGGTCATGTGTGCTACTTTATTGTTTCTTGTAAGCACATCATCAAACTCATCTGTAAATTTAATCATTATTTCCTTGTCGTTTACTTCCTGATAACAGCAAGGTTCATAGTTTTTTATAGCTTTTATCCAGTTCATAATCTCCAGCTTTCATAGTATGATATAATATTCTACTACAAAAAATGGATTTTTAAAATATAATTTCAGGAAAAACAATGTTTCATAATTCAAACAAGCTGTTGCCCAGTTTCACTGTGCAGCAGCTTGTTTTTAACATTTTATATTTATTAGATTGTTCTCTTGTCAAGCCAGTTTGTTGTATCAAGTATTACTTCGTCTTTTACAGGCTCATTGTAGATTTCATGGAACAATAGCGGATATATTTTAAGACTTTTGTCTTTGGATGAAATGTCTCCGAAGAAATCCCTTGAATCCTTTTCGCTTACAAGACCGTCGTTGCAGCCATGAAGAAGAAGCACCGGGTCAGCAAATTTTTCTGAATTTTCCTTAACCCATTCCACTCCCTTGAAAACTTCGTAGAATAGTCCTGCAGATATTTGTTTTTCTACATAAGGGTCATTGGCGTAAGCTTCAACAACATTAGGGTCAGAGCAAACTCCTCCGCCCAGTTCATTTGGGAAATATGTATCAACAGGCAAATCTCTAGGCAAATCAGAAGCAAGTCCAATGTTGTTTCTTGTAAGTGCTCCGGACATTACAAATCCGTTTGCTTTGCCTGGATATTTTATGCCGAACATCGAAACTGCAAATCCGCCCATGCTGTGTCCCAGCACAAATAAAGGAATAGAGGGATATTCCTTCTTTGCCATGTCTACAAAAAAATTAACATCATCAATAAGTTCGTTAAAATTACTATAGAAAACTTTCTTTCCTTCTGACCTTCCATGCCCCCTGTGGTCAAAGCGGAAAACTCCATAACCGCTTTCATAAAGTTTTTTTGTAAGATAGTCATATCTTCCCTGATGTTCACAAAGGCCGTGCACTATGAGCACAATTCCTTTAGGCTCTGACGGGATATCCTTTTTTGCAAAAAGTTTTGTGTTATCAAAGGATGGAACAAAAAATTCATTATTCATAATACCTCCCAATACAATTGATATCGTTTTCAATTTCATTGTACTTCAGTTTTTTTCAAAAGTCAATTAATGTAAAAAATATAGTATGAATAGAAATAAAAATAAGCACCTGGGTGCTTATTTTTGCAAAACTTTTAAACTTTCTATTAACTGTGACACGATATAAGTCAGAGTTTATATTTATGACTGCAAAACTTTTCCATTGTACTTGTCTATATCAAGTTCATTTTCGCTTTTGGCAACAAGAAGTGAACTTGTTGCAGCTGCTGTAACATTAGTTGCTGTACGGGCCATGTCAACTATTGAGCTTATTGGCGTCATAAGCACTATTATTTCAATAGGAAGACCTGCCGCAGCAAACACAGCTGTTGTTGTAATGGTTGATGTTCCTGGAACTCCAACAGTTCCTATGCTTACAACTGTAGTAAGTGCTATGAGAATAACATACTGTGATACTGAATATTCAATTCCAAGAGCATTTATTGCAAATACAGCAAGAAGTGTAGGCCATATTCCTGCGCATCCAGGCATTCCCATGTTTGCTCCAAGAGGTGCAACAAATGATGCAATGCTTTCGGACACTCCTGAATTTTTTAAAGATTTGACTGTAACAGGAATTGTTCCTATGCTGCTTTGTGATGTGAAAGCAACAACCTGAGCAGGCCATATGTGTTTGAAAAATTTAAAAGGATTT
>NZ_CANG01000959.1:0-268950 GCF_000309315.1 Sedimentibacter sp. B4 | reverse complement strand
AGAAAAATATGGACAAATGTTCGAAAATATTATAAAGTATAGGTATTCAGGAGGTGTCAAATTGGATGCAGCAATAATGGCAATGCTTATACTATCAATAATATTAAATGTAATCCTTTTGTGGAAGACATCAAAACGAGACATGGAAGAGCATATAATATCTGAAATAAAAATTAATTTAAGCCAGAACAACATGAATCTCATAGATTCAGTAAGCAAGAAAATATCCGATTCAGAACAAAAACAGCTCAGGGAAATTTTGACCAACAAGCTTGAAACAGTGGAGAGGATGGAGAAAAATACTACTCGTATGACTGAGTCTTTCATGAATTTTTCTCAGACTACATCAAAATCTTTAAATGAAAATTTCCAATCCCTTACTGAACGGGTGGGAACAAATCTTGATAAAATAAATATGCGTGTTGAGGAAAGGCTCAGCGAAGGATTTGAAAAAACAAACAAAACTTTTGCCAACATTCTTGAAAGACTTTCTAAAATCGATGAGGCTCAAAAGAAAATAGACAGCCTTTCAACAAATATAGTATCATTACAGGACGTGTTGACAGATAAGAAGAGCAGGGGAACATTTGGAGAGGTTCAGTTAAACCATATTTTGTCCGTTGTGTTTGGGGACAAAAATGACAAAATATATGAACTTCAAAAAAAACTTTCTAACGGAACAATTGCCGATGCAGTGCTTAATATTCCAGAACCTGTTGGGATGCTTTGTATTGATTCGAAATTCCCTCTTGAGAATTACCAACGAATGATTGACACAAACATCAATGAAACAGAAAGAAAGATTTATTCAAGAGATTTTAAGACAAATGTAAAGAAGCACATAAACGATATTTCTTCAAAGTATATAATTAATGGACAAACATCAGAACAGGCCATAATGTTTATCCCGGCAGAAGCCATATTTGCTGAAATAAATGCTTACCACCAGGACATAATTGATTATGCAGGTGAAAAGCGGGTGTGGATGGCTTCACCAACAACAATGATGTCTGTTTTATCAACTGTGCAGGTTGTGCTCAGGAACATGGAAAGAGAAAAATATGCTGTTGTTATACATGAAGAATTGAACAAGCTTGGAAGGGAATTCAAGTTGTACAAGGACAGATGGGATTCTCTGGCAAAAGACATAAAAAGGGTTTCAGATGATGTGGATAAAATCAATATTACATCAAATAAAATCGAGAAAAAGTTTGACAAAATATCAAAAGTGGAAATAGGCATGGATCAGAGTGAAGATGTTATTGGGGAAGCGGTTATTACGGAGGAATAATATGAGTTTTTCAAGCAAACAGGAAGTTTTAGATTCTATTTTAAAATTTAAAGGATTGTATGATGTTGTCAGAATTGTAGATCCCGGTAAAAAAAGCGTAGAAGACAAGGATGGAACAGCTGTAAATACCCACTGTTACGATTTCTGGGATAAAGGAGTGCCTTGCGAAAATTGCGTAACTTCAAGGGCATTGAACGAAAACAATACATTTCACAAAATAGAGTTTAAAAAGGGAATTATTTATTTGATCACTTCATGTCCGGTTAAGGTAAAGGAAGATACTTATGCCCTGGAATTGTTAAAAGACATTACAAACACAGGAATAATTGAAAACGAAAGCATTAGAAGCGAAGAAGAACTGGAGAAATCAATTGAAAATTTAAATAAGAAACTTGTAATTGACGATCTTACAGGTACATATAACCGTCGATTCATCAATGAAAGACTTCCTGCAGAAATATTTTTTGCATTAATGAACAAAATAAGACTGTCATTGATAATGATGGATGTGGATGATTTCAAAAATATAAATGACAGCTACAGCCACATGGCTGGAGATTTAATATTAAAAGAAGTAAGTGAAATAATGAAATCAAGCATCAGAATGAACATAGACTGGGTTGCCAGATTCGGGGGAGATGAGTTTTTGATTTGTCTCAATGGTGCAAATGAAGAAGCATCATTAAGAATTGCAGAAGCCATAAGACAAAGGGCAGAAAAAACAGCAGTAGAGTATAATGGAAATAAGATAAAGACTTCATTGAGTATAGGTATCTACACATTGGACAATGAAGACATAACAGCTGAAGAGCTCTTAAGACGGGTTGACATGAACATGTATGAAGCTAAGAAAATGGGCAAAAATACCATTTTTCAAGATAAAATGAACCACTAAAATAAATAAAAAAAGTTTAAAAAAACTCTTGCAATTTATTTGACGGTATGCTAATATATAAAAGTGGTTCCGCCGTAGTGATGGAATGGCAGACGTGACGGACTCAAAATCCGTTGGTGGCAACACCGTGGGGGTTCAAGTCCCTTCTACGGCACCAATTTTAAAAGAAAAAGAGACTTTTATAAGTCTCTTTTTTTATGCCTATTAAGATAATAGCAGCGTGTCTTCGCTGACACTTATAGACCGCCCTGCGAACCGGTTAATTTGGTAATAAGCGGCGAATCTGGATTCCAATGTGTAGGGGAGGATTGCTGTCCTCCCGAAAATAAAAATATCGAAATAACGACAACGGACGGATACAAGATACGCCAATGCGATGTGTAGAAATTAGGTTTGTCAATAGCCTGACTGGCAGTTGCCAGTTTTTTTATTTCATTAATTCATTATTTCATTGTCGTCAAGTATTTTATTTATCTGAAGCATGAATGTGGTGAATGTAACTGTTGCTGCAATAAAATCTGACACCGGCTCTGCCAGGAACACTGCAAATACCTTATTCTCAAAGAAGTGAGGAAGTATGTAAATCAGCGGAATCAAAAGTATAATTTTTCTTAAGAGAGCCAGAAACATTGAAACACGGGATTGTCCCAAAGCAACAAATGTCTGCTGGCATGAATTTTGTGCAGCCATGACAAATGCAGTTGCCATGTAAATTCTTGCTGCCCAAACGGAGTATTCCTTTAAGGCTGGGTCATTAGTAAACATGGAAACAAAAGTGCCCGGGAATATCATCATCATGAGCCATGCGGTTGTGGTGTAAAGAAAGGCACATTTTATAAGCAGTTTGAATGTTGCCTTTACCCTTAGGTTATTTTTAGCTCCGTAGTTGTAGCTTGTGATTGGCTGAGCTCCCTGAGTAAGTCCCACCAGAGGAAGATGAATCATTTGCATGAGGCTTGACAGTATTGTCATTGAACCAACAGCCAGATCACCGCCGTATTTTTGCAGTGATGAATTAAAGGCAATGTTAAGAAGGCTTTCCGTGCTCTGCATTATGAAAGGAGATACTCCAAGCAACAACACGGGAATTATGATGGATTTATTTATTTTCAGGTTGCATTTTCTTATTTTAAGGCTTGTTTTTGGTCCTGTAAGGAATTTCATTACCCAAAGTGATGACAGCGCCTGGGAAAGAACTGTTGCCAATGCAGCTCCCTTCACGCCCATATTAAGTCCAAATATGAATATGGGGTCCAGTACTATGTTTGTGACTGCTCCTATTATTACAGTGAGCATGCTGTACTTTGCATAGCCCTGTGTCGATATGAAACTGTTTAGTCCAAGAGTGAGTTGAACAAATATTGTTCCTATGAGGTATACATTGAGGTATTCAAGCCCAAATGATATAGTGTCTTTGCTTGCGCCGAACATCCATAGAAGTTTTTCACCGGATGCCAGGAATACGGCTGTAAGTGTTATTGAAATTATAAGCAGCATGGAAAAACAGTTTCCAAGTATTTTTTCTGCCTCATCATGATTTTTTTCTCCCATTTTAATGGCGGACCTTGGGGCTCCTCCCATGCCCACAAGGCTGCTGAAGGCTGTTATGGTCATGATGACAGGCATTGTTATTCCCACTCCTGTCAGAGCTGCAGGCCCTGTTTCTGCCATGTGTCCTATGTATATTCTGTCCACTATGTTGTAGAGCATGTTCACTATCTGAGCGGTTATTGAAGGTATAGCAAGGCTTAATAAAAGCTTACCTATTTTTTCTGTACCTAGATTGTTTGTATGGTTCATTTTTATCCGTCCTGTTTTATTTTTAGTCCATAGTATTATATAGCCAAAAAAATTTTTTGGCAACTTTATATTGTTTTCTATTCATGATATAATAACTTATTAAAAATAAAAGAGGTATATATGTTGGAAAAGGCATTGGAGCTTTTGAAAAAATACTATGGCTATGAATCATTTCGTGAAGGACAGGAAGAAATAATCAATAACATATTGTCCAAAAGGGACGTGCTTGCAATCATGCCAACAGGCGGAGGAAAGTCCCTGTGTTACCAGCTTCCTGCACTCATGCTTGATGGCACGGCAATAGTTATATCGCCGCTTATTTCCTTAATGAAGGACCAGGTGGACACCCTCAGGCAGATGGGAATGGAGGCTGCATTCATAAACAGCACGTTGTCTGTTGCTGAGCTTAGAAACATAATTTATGAAGCAGAAAGAGGAAATTACAAACTTCTGTACATTGCACCTGAAAGACTTGAGTCTGAAGGATTCACGGAAATGCTTAAAAACATTAAAATATCCATGATAGCCGTTGATGAAGCTCACTGTGTTTCTCAGTGGGGACACGACTTCAGAACAAGCTATTTAAAAATAAAAGAAATTCGTCACATGACGGGCCAAAATCCTGTAGTTTCTGCATTTACAGCAACTGCAACTGCCCAGGTCAAAGAAGACATAATAAATTTAATAGAGCTTAAAAATCATTTTGAACTTATAACCGGTTTTGACAGAGAAAATTTAAAATTTGAAGTCATTAGAATAAATAAAAAGTTTCCTTTTGTTTTGAAATATGTTGAGGAAAACAAGGGAAAACCAGGAATAATATATTGCATTACAAGGAAAATTACTGACGAGGTGTGCGCAAGGCTTATAGCTGCTGGGCATAAAGCAGTGAAATACCACGCTGGATTAAACGACAGGGAAAGAGCCTCCAATCAGGATGATTTCCTTTATGACAATGCAGATGTTATGGTTGCTACAAATGCCTTCGGCATGGGAATTGACAAATCAAACATAAGATACGTCATACATTACAACATGCCCAAGAACATAGAAAGCTATTATCAGGAAGCCGGAAGAGCCGGACGTGACGGAGAATCTTCAGATTGCATACTGTTGTTCAGTCCATCAGACATTGTAATGAACAATTTTCTCATTGAAAGCAGCTTCAATTTTTCGAGCAAGTCCAAGGAATATGAAAAGTTAAGGGACATGACAAATTATTGCAACACGGATAAATGTCTGAGGAAATTTCTCATAAGCTATTTTGATGAGAAATATGAAAAAGAATACTGCGGAAACTGCAGCAGCTGCTTAAGTACCGTAGAAAAAAACGACATAACACTTGAAGCTCAAAAAATCCTCTCATGCATATACAGAATGGGTGAAAGATTTGGAAGCAACTCAATCATTGATGTTCTAAAGGGTTCATCAAACCAGAAAATAAAAGCAATGAAGTTTCACGAACTTACAACATACGGCCTTATGAAGGAATATGACAAGGACACATTGAAGGAAATCATATCTGTACTTGTTTCAGAAGGCTTTTTAGCCGTAAGCGGAGGAAAGTATCCTGTGCTGAAAATTACACAGAGCGGAAATATGGTTCTTCGCGGAAAATGCAGTGTAGAAATCAAAAAAGTATTTGCAAAGAGCAAGAGTGCAGTTGAAACACTGCCTTTTGAAAAAGATTTGTTTGATATTCTTAAATCATTGCGAAAGGAAATTGCAGATAAACTAAAGGTTCCTCCATTTGTAGTTTTTTCAGATGCATCTTTAAAAGACATGTGCATTAAGTACCCTCTCACAGATGAAGAGTTTCTCAATGTTTCAGGTGTGGGTAATGTGAAGGCTGAAAGATATGGCAAAGAATTCATCAAGGCTATAACAGACTACACCAAGAAAAACAATATTGCTGTACAATCAGTAAAAAATGCTGAACATAAAAATAATATTGACACAAAAAGCGTAAGCAATCCAGATATAGCAAGTACAAATAAATCTTTAAAGGAAGACACATACCTTACTACCTACAACCTTTATAAACAAGGAAAAAGTGTGAAGGAAATTGCAGCTGAAAGAAGTCTCACTGAAAATACAGTGGAAAATCACCTTGCTCACTGTGCAGAAACAGGATTTGAAATAAATTTCAGTGAGTTCATAAAAGCCGAACATGAAGAAATGATAATGAAAGCAATTGAAAAGCAAGGAACAGATAAACTTAAACCAATTAAAGAATGTTTGCCTGATGAAGTAACATATACAGAAATCAAATTTGCAATATGCAAATTTAAGAGGAGATTAACATGAGCAGATTATACATTGTTCCCACACCCATAGGGAATTTAAAGGATATGACGGAAAGAGCCGTTGAAACGTTAAAGGAATGTGATCTTATTTTGGCAGAGGATACAAGACATACACAAAAGCTATTAAATCATTTTGATATAAGGACGAAACTTGTTTCATACCACAAGTTCAATGAAAAAACAAGAAGTGAAGAAATAGTCAATGAAATTTTAAGCGAGGAAAAAAACGTGGCACTGGTAACAGATGCAGGAACGCCATGCATATCTGATCCCGGTTATGAGCTTGTAAAAAGAGCCAGAGAAGAAGAAATTGAAATTATAGCACTGGCAGGCGCATCGGCTGTCACCATTGCACTTTCTGCCGCAGGAATAGACACTTACGAATTTGCTTTTTACGGGTTCTTACCCAGAAAGAAAAGTGAGCTTGAAGAAGCCCTTGAAAAAATCAAGAAAAATTCCGTAAAAACATTTATAATATATGAATCACCAAAAAGAATAATTAATCTTATGGAAATCATAAGCACAATTATGCCAAACTCAACAATTTGTGTAATGAAAGAGCTCACAAAGCTTCATGAAAATTCATTTTACGGAAGCGCTGAGCAGGTACTTGAAAAACTCAAGAATCATGAAGATGTTGAAAGAGGAGAATACGTGCTGGTTGGCTATAACAACGACTGGGAAGAAAATCTCTCCACAGGCCCGGCTGTGAGCCTGCAGGCGATTTTGTTTGACAAACTTATACAAAAATATTATTCTTTAAAGGAGGCTGTCAATGAAGTCGTAGAGGAAGGCATTGCATCAAAAAACGATGCATACAAGGCTTCGCTTGAAGTGAAAAAATTCATAGAAAATTACAACAAATAGGGGGAAGCATGTTAGGCACAATAGTAAACGCATTGGCAATTGTAGTCGGAGGAATAATAGGAATCATTTTTAAAAACATAATTCCAGATAAGCTGTCTGAATCTCTTCTGAAAGCAACAGGTTTGGCTGTTGTGACTGTAGGAATAAGACTTAGTCTTGCTGGTGAAAATCTCACACTGTTAATAATTTCTATCATAGCTGGAACTTTAATTGGAGAATTGCTTGATATTGAAGGAAGGCTTGACAGATTGGGTCAGAATATAGAAGGAAGAATTAAAAACAAGGATAGCAACATCACTGCAGGCTTCGTATCCTGTACTCTTGTGTACTGTGTTGGATCCATGTCTATTATGGGTGCCATTCAAAGCGGTCTTACAGGAAACCATGAAATATTGTTTTCCAAGGCACTGATTGACGGTATAGTTTCAATTTCAATGGCTGTTTCAATGGGTGTGGGCGTAATATTCTCGAGCATAAGCGTATTGCTTTATCAGGGACTGTTGACAATACTCGCACAATTTGTACAGTCTTTGTTGAGCCCGGAAGTTATAAGTGAAATGACTGCCGTAGGTGGAACTGTAATTATGGCTATAGGACTTAATTTCCTGGAAATTAAACGAGTTAAGGTTGGAAATATGCTTCCTGCTATTTTCCTGCCAATATTATATTTTATATTTTTTTAATGTAAAAGAGGTGCTAAATTGAGTAAAATAAAATTGGTGATAAATCCTGCTGTCATAATGGCAGTGAGCTTGTTTTTCATAATAGGCTCCATAGTTTTTTCTGTACCGCTGTACTATGGATTTATTGCAGGCATTGTTTTTACAGTAATTGTTCTTAAGAAAAGCGGATATGCACTTAAGGAACTTCTTGAAACAATTGTTTCAGCAGTTTTTGAAGTGAAGAATCTAATAATAGTCATTTTGTTTATAGGTGCCACAACTTCCATATGGCTTGCATCAGGAGTTGTTCCCACAATTATGTACTACGGCTTCACATACATGGAAGGCGTGAATTTTTTAATGGCAGCATTTTTAATAATGACAGCTGTGTCTTATTTTATGGGAACAGCCATAGGAACCATGAGCACTGTGGGCATCTCACTGTCAGGCATAGGGCTTGGACTGGGTATACCCCTTAATCTCATGGTGGGTGTTCTTGTTTCAGGAGCATTCATTGCCGACAAAATATCACCCCTGTCAGGACTTGTGAACCTGACCATGACGGCTATTAACAGAAACTACAAAGACATTTTAAAATCTACTCTCGTGACATTGCTGCCAACTATAGCAATAACAGCAGCAATTTATTACATAATGGGCCTTAATTATATGTCAGGAGATTATAGTAAGCTTATATTGTACAAAAATGCAATTGCAGAAGGCTTCAACACTTCAAAAATTCTTTTGCTGCTGCCTGTGGTTATTCTTGTACTGTCTGTTTCAGGGCTTAAATCAATTTACACTCTTTGTGTGGGAATAGGTGTGGGAGCTGTATTAAGCATTGTTTTTCAAGGAATGACAATGGCTGAAGTCATTAATTCTATTTTGTTTGGCTTTCACGGAAAAACTCCCTCAGAAGAACTCAACAAACTTCTGGTAAGCGGAGGAATGGTTGCAATGATTGAAGCAATATTTATTGTAATAAGCGCCATATCATTGGTTAAAATATTTGAAAAGGGAAATATTCTTATGCCTCTTATGGATAGGCTGGTATCAGGCATAAACACAAAAATAAACCTGGTTCTCAGGACGGGATTCATAAGCACAATTCTTACAATTGCCACTTGCGATCAGACAGCAGGTATTATACTTCCTGCAAGAATACTTAATGACAAGTACAAGGAGCTTGAACTTGACAATGCTGTGCTAGCAAGAACAATCTCTGATACGGGAGTAATTGTAGCACCATTAATGCCCTGGAACATTAATTCATTTCTCATTAAGCCAATTATGGGGATAACAGCAGCCCAGTATGCCCCTTATGCAGCATTGTGCTATGTGTGCCCGCTTGTAAGTGTTGCAGCAGCATTTTTGTTATACAGGAGCAAAAATCACAATGATATACAAAAAACAAATGATGTATTAGACATAATTCAGGAGGAAAATTGAATCTAGCTATTATTGGAGGAAACGGAGCAATAGGCTCCACAACAGCCTTTTTGACTGCTCAAAAAGGAATATATGATGAAATAAAACTTTTGGGAAGAAAAACAAATGTACTTAAAAATCATGCCATGGACATGGAGCATGCCCTCATGCCTTTCTCAAAGACAGTGGTTTCTTTTGCAGAATATGAAGATATAAGTGATTGCCAGGTTATTTTCATAGCAGCGGGAGCACCGGAAAGGAAGGTAGAATCAAGGGAAGAGTATTTGAAGGACAATATAAGGGTTATTGATGAAGTGTTGGAGAATTCCTGCTATTTCAACAAAGATGCAATCATACTCACTGCAACAAACCCAATCGATGTGTTCAACTTTTATCTGTACAAAAAGCTAAAAAGGGACAGGATGAAAATGCTTGGCTTTTCAGCAAATGACAGCTTGAGACTCAGGTGGGCTGTTGCTGAAAAATTCAACCTTGATTTTAACAAAACAGAAGCTTATTGCATAGGCGAGCACGGAGAAGACCAGGTACCTTTAATGAACTGTATAAAATACGACGGGAAGAAATTTGATGTAGCAGATGAAACAAAATCTGAAATCAAAAAAATTCTTGTGGATTGGTTTTTGAAATTTCAAAATCTTGATGCCAAAAGAACAAGCGGATGGACTTCTTCTGTGACTGCTTCAGAGGTTCTTGAAGCCATAGCATGTGACAGTGGGAAAATCATTGAATGCTCTGTCCCGTTGGAAGGGGAGCTGGGATTTAGAGATGTATCCCTTGGCATGATGGTGAAGCTTGGGAAAGAAGGGGCAAAGGAAATAATAATTCCAGAGCTTAATGATGGGGAAAAAAGTGCAATTAATAAAGCTGCAGCCAAAATAAAGCAGCAAATAACACATTTAAATATATAATTTTTGAGAAGCTTGGTTTTTAATAAAAACCGTAACAAGCAGCTTCTCTTTCTTTTTGCAAAAAATAATTAAGTTAACATTTTTAATTTAAGAAAATACAAAAAAAAGCTTAGTTAATAAGAAAGTTATTTTAAGGGTTGCAACCGGTAATGTGGCGTAATATAATACAAATAGCTATTAAATAATATAACACATATATTGAAAATAAAGATATAATATAACACATATATTAGGAGCGTATCATGCATAATTTAACTTCAAACCAAAATGTTTTAACTTGGATAGATGATATCGTCAAAATGACAAAACCAGCAAATGTCATGTGGATTGATGGAAGTGAAGAACAGCTGAACATTCTCCGTCAGGAAGCATGTTCAACAGGAGAAATCAAGGCATTGAATCAGGAAAAGTATCCGGGATGTTACTATCACCGTTCACGCAAAGACGACGTTGCAAGAATGGAAGACAAAACATTTATTTGTTCAAGAGATAAAAATAATGCAGGAGCAACAAACAACTGGAAAAGTCCTGAAGAAGCATACAGCATGGGAAGAGAAATCTACAACGGCTGCATGGAAGGAAGAACAATGTACATAATCCCTTATTCAATGGGGCCTGTTGGTTCAGAATTTTCCAAAATAGGATTTGAAGTGACGGATTCAATTTATGTAGTACTGAGCATGAACATCATGACAAGAATAGGACAAAAGGTTTTGGATGTTCTTGGAGATTCAAATGACTTTGTGAGAGGGCTCCACGCAAAATGCAATCTGGATATAGACAAAAGGTACATATTCCATTTTCCTGAAGACAACACTATATGGTCCTGCAATTCTGCTTACGGCGGAAATGTTCTTTTGGGAAAAAAATGCTTTGCTTTAAGAATTGCTTCTTACCAGGGATGGAAGGAAGGGTGGATGGCTGAGCACATGTTGATTTTGGGCATTGAAAATCCAGAAGGAGAAGTAAAGTATGTGGCAGCAGCATTCCCATCAGCATGCGGGAAAACAATCTTGCAATGCTTATTCCTCCCGAGCTTTACAGGAAAAAAGGCTACAAGGTATGGACTGTTGGGGACGATATAGCATGGCTTCGTATCAAGGAAGACGGAAGACTCTGGGCTATTAATCCTGAAGCAGGATTTTTTGGAGTTGCACCTGGAACAAACGAAAAATCAAACTACAATGCGCTCATGTCAACTAAGAAAAATGCAATATTTACCAACGTTGCTTACAACTTGGATGATGATACTGTATGGTGGGAAAAATTTGATGAAAATCCTCCGGAAAACGGCCTGGATTGGCAAGGAAATCCATGGAATGGGAAAAAATCCAAGGAAAAAGGAGCACATCCTAATTCAAGATTTACTGCTCCTGCTAATAACTGCCCATGCATTTCATCACAGTTCGAATCTCCTGAAGGAGTTCCGCTGTCAGCAATAATATTTGGTGGAAGACGTGCAAAGACTGCTCCTCTTGTATATCAGTCAAGAAACTGGCAGCACGGAGTATTTGTGGGTTCAACACTTGCATCTGAAACTACAGCTGCAGCATCAGGCAAGGTTGGAGTAGTTAGAAGAGATCCTATGGCAATGCTTCCTTTCTGCGGATACAACATGGGTGATTATTTTGCACACTGGTTGGGAATGGGAGAAAAAATGAGCAATGCTCCAAAAATATTCCATGTAAACTGGTTCAGGACAAATGACAGGGGAGAATTCATGTGGCCGGGTTTTGGCGACAATTTCAGAGTGCTTGAATGGATTTTGAAAAGATGTGAAAATGAAGTTGATGCTGTTGAAACACCTATAGGAAATCTTCCATATGCTGAAGACATAAACTTCGAAGACATGAATATAACAGACGAAACTGTTGATAATTTGCTTAAAATTGATGTTAATTCATGGCTGGAAGATGAAAAAGGAATAGAAGAATTTTATGCAAAAATCGGGAATACTGTTCCTCAGCAGCTGAAAGAAGAACTTAACAACTTGAAGAATAATTTAAACATGTCTATTGCAGACATAGTAGCTTAAAAAGATTGGCGGAACGGCATAGCTGTTCCGCTTTTTATATTTAGAATTTTTGAGATGAAAAAGTACAGAAAATATTTTTTAAAAAAAGTGTTGACAATGTTAGATGTTTCGTTTAAGATGTGGATTAATAGTTAATGCGTTGAAGCAGAGAAAAGTATTTTGGAAGTCTACAGAGAATTGGTGGTGCTGAGAGCCAATGACAGAGAAATATAATATACACTGCTGAGCTGGTTTGTTCAACGATAATTCAAGTAGACAAACACGTATACCTACGTTACAGGGTTAGAGGTTGTTAGACCTCGAAGAGTGATGATTTTTAATCATAATTAGGGTGGTACCGCGGATCTTTCGTCCCTATAAGCACATTTAAAAAAGTGTGTTTATAGGAATGAAAGATTTTTTTTTATGACCTAACCCAATTTATTCGACCGGAGGGAGAAATAAATTGTTGGTAGGTCAAACGCAACGAGTTCCCAAATTATGCGACCGTAAGGAGCTGATAATTTGGTGAACGAGACTGCGATATGACCAGCGACAACCTCAGGAAGTCAAAGGTAGGTCAAACGCAATGAGAACCAAATTTTCGCGACCGTAGGGAGCAAGAAAATTTGTGTTCGAAACTGCGCATGACCGTCGACAACATAGTTGGTGGTCTCAAATAATTATCACATTCCAAAGAGATTAAAATATTAAACTTTGCGCAGAGTTGAAATATGAACAATTAGAATCAAAAATTATGGAGGATATTATGAAATTCGGAAAAATTAATAAAATTATAGCAATAGCAATGTGCGTGCCCATGATTTTGGCTGGCTGCGCAAAAAGTGACGCTGCAGACAAATCAGAGGCAGCTGCTCAACCAAAACAAACTACAGAAGAAGCAACATCAGTAAAGGAAGAACAATTTACCATAGGAATAGCAGAACTTGTACAGCATCCGGCACTTGATGCTTCAAGACAGGGATTTATAGATGAACTTGCAAATCAAGGCGTTAATGCAGTCCTTATAGACCAAAACGCTCAAGGTGAAATTTCAAATGCACAGATGATAGCAGAGAAATTCGTTAAAGATGATGTTGATTTAATATTTACCATAGCAACTATTACATCTCAGGCTGCGAAGCAGGCTATTGAGGGAACAGATATACCGTTAGTTTTCACAGCCGTTACAGATCCTGTTTTTTCACAACTAGTTACTGCAATGGACGTTACGGACAACAACATTACAGGAGTTGTAGATGCAGCTCCAATAAAAGAAAACCTGGAACTTTTCAAGGAACTTAAAAAAGATATAAAAACAATAGGAATTATTTATAATATAGGTGAATCAAATTCAGAGGTTCAAGTCAACCAGACAAAAGAAATTGCAGAGAGTTTAGGACTTACAATTGAAACAGTGGGAATTTCAACTGTAAATGACATACCTCAAGCTGTTAACACTGTTTCTAAAAATGCAGAAGGCCTTTACATTATAACAGACAACATGGTTGCATCATCAATTTCACTGGTGGCTAAGCTTGCTCAGGAAAACAAACTTTTAACAGTATCTGCAGACGGTACACATGTTGATGAAGGAATAATGGTTTCCAAAGGAATAAGCTTCTACGGAATAGGAAAGCAATCAGCAATAATAGCAAAAAAGATTCTTGTGGACAAGGTTCCTGTTTCTGAAATACCAGTTCAGACAGCTCCTGAATTTGAAAAGAAAGTAAATGTGAAGACAATGGAAGCACTTGGTTTCACAAAAGACAATCTTGCATTTGAAGGAGCAGAGTTTGTCAATTAAGAATGAAGAATGAAGAATTATTAGATTAATCAAGGATTTGTGCTTTGCACAAATCCTACCACAATTCTTAATTTTTAACTATTAATTCTTAATTAATTAACGGAAAGGATGACATAAATGAACACATTAATGATTGCATCAATTGAACAAGGCCTCATATTTGCAGTGCTTGCAATAGGAGTTACCATAACATTTAAAATACTTGACTTCGCAGACATGAGCGTTGAAGGGACGTTCCCAATGGGAGCATTCATATTTTCAAAATTCATTATAGCAGGAGCGTCACCATTAACAAGTACTCTACTGGCATTTTTCCTTGGTACTCTTGCAGGTCTCATTACTTATACACTTAACATAAAACTGAAAATCAAGTCTCTGCTTTCTGGAATTCTCACAATGACCATTTTGTATTCAGTAAATTTAAGACTTAACGGAAAATCAAACATAGGACTTTTTAACTACTCTTCCATATTTGACGGTAGGGAAGCAGTGATAGTGTTAATTATAATAATAGCAGCCGTCAAAATTCTAATGGACATGTTTTTGAAAACAGAAGTTGGATATCTTTTAATAGCAACAGGAGACAATGAAACCCTTGTAAAATCTCTTGGGGAAAATTCAAACAAGTACAAAATGATAGGACTCATGATATCAAACGGGCTTGTGGGATTAAGCGGAGCCATGATGGCACAGTATCAGGGATTTGCAGACATAAACATGGGTATGTCAATTATAGTTACAGCCATAGCTTCAATAATAGTGGGAGATACCATACTAAAAAAATCAAGGAAGCTTAAAAATACAACAAGAGCAATAATGGGAGCATTGGTTTACAAATTCATAGGAGCAGTAGCCATTGACCTGGGACTGGCACCTACGGACCTAAAGGCAATAAATGCAATAATAGTTATTTTGTTTTTAAGCTACAATACATTTGCGCCGGAAATAAAAAATAAGAAATCAACGGAGGCAGCACAATGCTAGATATAAAGAACATGTCAAAGAGCTTCAACATAGGAACGGACAATGAAACAAACATATTCACAAGCTTTGACTTCCATATAAACAAGGGAGAATGCACAGGGATTCTCGGAGCAAACGGCTGCGGAAAGAGTACGTTGTTTAACATAATAAGCGGGGCAATAATACAGGAAGAAGGAGACATAGTATTAAACGGTGATAACATAAACCGCCTGAAGGAAAATGAAAGGGCAAAATTCATAGGAAGAGTGCACCAGAACCCTTCAGCAGGAGTGTCTCCATCTCTCACAATACTTGAAAACATAAGCCTTTCAGACAAAAAATGCCAGAAGTTCGGCTTGAGAAAGCTCATAAACAAGAATAAAATAAACCAGTATAGGGAAATGCTAAGCACACTTGACTTAGGCCTTGAAAACAAGCTTGACACGGAAGTGAAATTTCTTTCAGGAGGGCAAAGACAGTCTTTGTCACTTTTGATGGCAACAATGAACAAGCCGGAGCTTCTTCTGCTTGATGAACACACGGCAGCACTTGACCCAAAGACATCAAGGCTCATAATGGAAAAAACAAAGGAGCTCATAAATACCCACAGCATTACAACAATGATGATATCCCACAACGTGAGAGACGCCATAAAATATTCAGACAGAATAGTGATGCTTGACAAAGGACGTGTCATACTTGATGTGAAAAACGGATGTATCACAGAAAAGGAACTGCTTAATATTTACAACTCAAGGAATTCAGGAATGATGTTTCAGGAAGCTGTGTAAGAACAAACTTGTGCCATAATGTTTTTTAATATATAATGTCATTATAAAATGATACAATAAATAATTGTTAGCGGAGAAACTATGAGAAATATAAAGATGATAATTCAATATGACGGCACAAGGTACAAAGGCTGGCAAAAGCAGACTGAAGACATAAACACTGTACAGGGAAAACTTGAAGGCATATTGAAAAATATGACAGACGAAGAAGTTCAGCTTGTAGGCTGTGGCAGGACGGACACTGGAGTTCATGCCATAAATTATACTGCAAACTTTCATACAAATTCAACCATGAACACGGAGGATATGCACAAATACCTGAATGATAAGCTGCCTGATGACATTGCAGTAAAGTCAATAAAAAATGCAAGCGAGAGATTCCATGCAAGATACAACATTTTGTCAAAGACATATATGTACAGAATAAACAACAGCGGAATTAAGAATGTTTTTGACAGAAAGTACATTCATAGTATAGACGAGAAGCTTAATATTGAAAAAATGAGAGAATGTGCAGCTGTCCTTGTAGGTACCCATGATTTTCAAAGTTTTACAACTCTTAAGTCAAAAACAAAATCAACTGTAAGGACTGTAAATTTCATCAACATTGAAGATAATGACGGCATCATTGAAATAAATGTTAATGGCAACGGGTTTTTGTGGAACATGGTAAGAATAATACTTGGAACATTAATTGAAGCAGGCAAGGAAAAGTTAAACCCTGAAGATGTGAAAAACATTCTTGAAGCAAAAAAAAGAGCCGAAGCAGGCCCAATGGTACCTGCAAAAGCACTTTTCCTGAAAGACGTAGAATACTAATCAATAACAATGAAGAATTAAGAGTTAAGAATGAAGAATTAAATGAAGAGAACGGCTAGCCGTTCTCTGTTTTTTTAAAAAATAATGTATAATAAGTGTTTAGATTATCTAAAATCCCTGAATTATCAAACTGTAGGGGCGGACCTTGTGTCCGCCCGCTGTATGAAAGCAAACAGCCCCATGAATTATTAACAAAAAAGGATTTGTGCTCTGCACAAATCCTTTCATTAATTTTTAACTCTTCACTCTTAATTCTTAATTTTGAAGAATTCTTCCGTCTGATGTAACTATCTTGAAGTCCCACGGAATCATTTTTCCTGAGTTTAATAAAGCTGTCTTTACTGCATTTACAATTCCTGTGCAGCAAGGAACTTCCATTCTCAAGACTGTTATGCTTTTTACATTGTTGTTTTTCAGTATTTCAGTGAGTTTTTCTGAATAATCAACACTGTCAAGTTTAGGACATCCTATGATTGTTACTTTTCCCTTCATGAATTCCTGATGAATGTTGGCATATGCATATGCTGTACAGTCAGCTGCCACAAGAATATGAGAATTGTCAAAGTATGGAGCATTTGGCGATACAAGTTTAATCTGTACAGGCCATTGTCTCAACTGACTTGTAAGTTCTGACATTTCTGCTTTCACTGCCTTTGATACTGCAGGGGCTGTATTTACTTTGATTTCTTTTGCTGTATGTCCAGGACATCCGCATGGAAGAGGCTCCTGCTTGTTTTTTCTTTCTGCCATTCTTTTTTTCAACCAGTTCCTTGTCGAACTCTTCAGCGTCTCTTTCAATAATTTCAATTGCATCAACCGGACATTGAGGGAGGCAGTCACCAAGACCGTCGCAGTATACGTCTGACAACAGAACAGCTTTTCCATTAATCAGTTCCAAGGCTCCTTCATGGCACGCATTTACGCACAAACCGCAGCCGTTACATTTTTCTTCATGTATTTTAACTATTTTTCTTTTCATATTTATCCCCTTTAAATTTTACTTTACTTATTTATTATAGTATATTAAAATAAAAAAGTAAAGTATGTAACATATGTTACTTAATTTGAGGGGAATATGGAAGATATAATAAAGTTAATAAAAGATAATCAGTTGTTTGAAAATATAAACGAAAATGAAATCAAATCAATTCTTAAATGCAGCAAGGCAACAGTTGAAAGTTACCAGGAAAATCAAATAGTCTTTGAAAAAGAAGACACCATTCAAAAAATGGGAATAGTTCTTGAAGGTGAATTCAACCTGGTTTCGCAAAAATACAGCGGAACCAGAGTTATAGTAACTTCTCTTGAAAAAGGTGATTTGTTTGGAGAAGCTTTGATTTTTTCTTCTATTAAAAAATCGCCATACGACCTGGTGAGCTCAGGAGACAGCAAGGTCATTCTCATTCCATACGGAATATTTGTCAACATGTGTCAGGAAGTGTGCAACTTCCACAAGCAGCTTATAAGCAACATGCTTACAATTTTGTCAGATAAAATTGTTATGCTCAACAACAAGATGACAATTCTCAATGCAGAAACGCTGAAAGGGAGAATTGCCCTGTATCTGTTATCTATAAACAAAAAAACCAAGACATTGACATTCAACATGCCCATGAACAGGCAGGAACTGGCAGAATTTCTAAATGTAACAAGGCCATCTTTGTCAAGAGAACTTTCAAACATGCAAAAGGACGGCATAATTGAAATTTACCGTTCATCGGTCAAGATAAAAGACATTGAAAGGCTTAAGGAACTGGCTGACTGACAAATAGTACTTGTTAATACTGATTGAAGATAGACGTTTTTTATGTTACAATATTGTAAAATGGGCGGTAGAAAATGATTAGAAAATTATATGAAAAAGACAAAGACAATTTAATGAATTTTCTCATGGAAGAAGCTTCTCTTAATCTGTTTATTATTGGTGATGTACTTAACACCGGATTTGAACAGGATTACATGGAGTTATGGGGAGAATTTATAGGCGATGAAATTATCGCAGTCCTTCTCAGATACTACAATAACTTCATACCATATTACAAAGATGGAAACAATGTAGACGTTGAACAGTTCAAGAAAATAATTGCTTCTCATAAAAAGAAGAAGCTTGTTTCTGGAAAATATGAAATTGTAATGAAATTTACAGATGCATTACAAGATGTTCAGGGAAGCCGTAAGTTTTTCTGTGAACTGAAGGACAAGTCAAAACTACTTAAGGAAAATGATAAATTCAATATAAAAAGAGCAACAGTTGAAGATGCTAAAAGGCTTTCTGTTTTTCTGGAATCCATAGAAGAATTCAACAATACAGGCGAAGACAGGGACATGCTTGAAAACAGTATCAGGACAAAAACCGGCCGTTTTTATTTCATTGAAGACGAAGAAGGGAAAATAGTATGCACAGCAGGAACTTCGGCGGAAACAAAGCATGCAGCTATGATAGTGGACGTTGCAACAAGTCCTCAATACAGGAACAAAGGTCTGGCTGTAAACTGCCTTTCAAAACTCTGCATCGACACGCTCAAGGACTGCCATGGCATCTGCCTGTTTTACAGCAATGAAAAGGCAGGAAAAATATATCAAGGAATAGGGTTTGAAACAACCGGCAATTGGATGATTGCAGCTGAAAAATAAGCATCTCTAAAAAGAAGGAGCAGGCTATGAAACTAAAATTTATACATACATCTGACTTGCATTTAGGCAAAAAATTCAATATAAAAAATTTCAGTTTAAAAGAGCGGGAAAAAAGAAGACAGGAAATATGGGATGCATTTGATGAAATTATAAAAACAGCAAGAAACGAAAAAATAGAATACCTGTTCATTGCCGGCGACATGACAGAAGGAGAATACATCAATTTCAAAAGCCTCAACAAAATTGCCAGAAAGTTCAAATCAATAGAAGATACAAATGTTGTAATAGTCTGCGGAAAAAGCGATCCATACGGCATTGACAGCCTTTACGAGTATATTGACTGGTCTGACAACGTATATTTCATAAAAAGCACCGATACAGTAGAAAAATTATATTTTCCCAAGGACAATCTGTGCATACATGGGCTGAGCTGGGATAATTTGAATAACAGCGAAAGACCACAGCTTATTTATGACATTTCTGTTGATGAAAACAAAATAAATGTTCTTCTTTTAAACTGTGAGCTTGAAGGAGAAACTGAATTTACAATCAATGTTGATATGGTTAAAAATAAGTTTGACTATTGTGCCTTAGGAGGAAAACACAATTTTCACATGTATAGAAACAACGTTGTATATGCCGGTACGCCTGAACCCTTAAACTTTGAGGAAAAGGGGGACCATGGATTTATAATGGGCACCATTGATAAAGGAAATGTGGAATACAAACTTGTGCCCATTGCAAAGAGAAAATTTACAACAAGAGACATCAATCTTGATGTGTCATACAGTTTCAATAAAATTCTCGACCTGATTAAATTTTCCGGAGATACTTTTTCCAACATCAAGGATTATGTGAAAATAAACCTCACTGGTACAGTCAGTACGGATATATCCATGGAAGAAGTAGAAAATGAAGCAAAACAATTTTTTTACTACATTGAGTTTGAGGAAAATTACTCATATAAAAATGCTGAAGATAAAATATACGACAGCAATGACTACAACATAATCGAATCTTTCAAGCTTCAGTTTGAAAATCATCAGGACAAAATGGAGCAACAGGCTTTTAAGCTTGGTCTTGAGGTTCTCAGAAAAGAAAAGGTGGTAAAATAAAATGTACATCAATAAATTGCACTTGAGAGCTTTTGGCAAATTCTCATCTAAAAGAATGTACTTTGGAAGCAAATTCAATATAATATATGGTGAAAACGAGGCAGGAAAAAGTACCATTCACAACTTCATCGAGGCAATTCTTTACGGCTTCGGAGATGATGAGAACGGGATTTTAAAATATAATAAATATAAACCTTGGGACAACAGTCTATACAGAGGAACTCTTGGCATGAGCATGAGAAACGGCGAAAAATATGTTGTTTCTAAAGATTTTTTATTGGGAACAACACAGGTTTTTAAAAAGGAGTCAAGTGACAGGAGTGATCCGGAAATGGTTGAAGAGGATATTCCAAGTCCAGGGGACTTTTTCTTCAACATGAACAGGACATCCTTCAGAAACACAGTAAGTGTAAGGCAGCTTGGAAACAAAACTGAACAGGAGCTAGCTAACGAGCTGAAGAGCAAAATAATTAATTTAAGCAGCACAAGAGACCAGAACATATCAATAGAGAGAATACTTTCAACACTGAACAGAATTAAGGATGAGGCAGGAAGCGAAGAAAACGGAAAAACACTTTTAGGACAATATTCTCTTCGCTTGTCAGAGCTTAAATCTGCAAGAGAAAATTCAGTCAATGCAAGCAGACAAGTGATGTTTCTGGCAATGGAAAAAAAGAAACTTAAAAACAAAATAAGAGAGCTTGAAATGAGGATGGCTGAACTAAAAAAGCAGCTTTCAGATTATGAGCTTTCTGTTGCAAAAGACAAATTTCTTAAATGTGAACCGGTCAAGATGGAACTTGATGAAATAAATGAAAATCTCCAAAGCTTTAATCATTCTTTGAAATATTCAAAGGAAGATTTTAAAGAAGCCTTAAACCTTGAAAAGATACTTGCAGACATGGTGGGGCAAAGAGATTCTCTGCTTCAGGAAAAGGGAAAAATAGATTCAAGGCTTGAAGAATTAGGACGGGACATATCAAATTTAATGGACAGCAGTTTTTCAATTGAAAAGCTCAATGAAGATTACAGCAATTATAATTTGACCAGAGATAAAGTTCGTGACATGAAGTCCAAAATTCATACGGGATATGAAAGCATTAAAAGTATAGACATTGATGAAATAAATAAATTTTCAGGCAGCTATGCAACTGTTGAGGAAATAAGCAGGAAAATCGAAATTGCGAATGTGTTTCTCGATGAAAAAGATTATGCAACAATGAAGAAATTTGGAAAGTCGCAGGGAGTACAAAGTTTATTTGCAGGATTGTTTGGTATTGCTTTTCTGGGAACAGGAGCGTATTCCTGTTATCTAGGATACACAATGAACGTTCTGGAATACTATTATGGAGCCGGAGCTGTTGTTCCAGCAGTTATATTATTTGTTCTGTCTTCAAGAAAATCAGCAAGAGCCAAAAGTGCAAAAAAAGAAATCGAGAGCATGGAATGCAGCCATGCTGATTACAAACTGACAGTTGATGAGCTTCAAAACCAGAAAAATGAAATTATCAAAAATTCCGGCTGTGATAACATTGATGTCATGTTGGATATTTATAAGAAAAAATGTACTGAAAAGAACATTGTTGAAGAAAAGTTAAATCTTCTTAAATTCGATGAAGAGGAACTCAAACAAACAGAAGAAGAAAATAACGGCTTGTCAAGGGCGCTTCATGAAACCCTTAAAAAATTTGCTTTTGATGAAATAAGCCAGGAAAACATTAAGGAAATCAATGAAGCATATATAAGAAAAAATCAGGTGAGAGAGGAAACATCAAATCTTAAGGTAAGTTTTGAACAAAATGCTCAGATTTTGTCCAAAGTTGAAAAAGAACTGTCATTTGAACAAAAGCGCCTTGAGATGATTCTTTCTGCAAATGGCGTTGATGACTTAGAAAACTTCAAGGAAACAGCTGCAAAATATGAGCAATATGAAGAGTATGTTAAAAGAAAAGAATATCTTTATAACATTTTGACTTCTATTATAGGAAACGAAGACTTTGATGCACTTAAGGAAAAAACCAGGAATGTGATGTTTTATGAAACAAAGGTAATTGATGAACAGAAGTGCCAGTTGGATATTTTCATAATGAATGATGAAAAATCAAAAATTGCTGAAAATATCCAAAGCATTCACAAAGAAATCGAGGACATAGAAGCAGGCACAAGAAATCTTGCTGAAATAGAAGAAGAAATTGATTTTTACGAAGACAAAATCAACACGTTCAAGAGTAAAATTAAAATTGCCGAAATGGCAGCTGAAAAAATCACAAAGATTGCAGATTCAATAAAAGGAGACTTCATGCCTCTTTTGAAGAAATCCATAAGCGATAACTTTTATTACCTGACGGGAGGAAAATACAGCGAGGTTTCCTTTGATGAAAACATGAATATAACCGTAATTGAAGAGGATAATAAAAACAGGAACGTAGAGCTTGAAAGTTTGAGCGGCGGAACATTGGACCAGCTTTATCTGTCGCTTAGGGTGGGACTCAGCAACATCTTAAGCGGAAATCAAGATATACCTCTCATATTCGATGACAGCTTTGTTCAATATGATTCAAGAAGACTTAAAAAGTCAATTGAGATGCTTGCAAAGGAAAGCGAGAGAAGACAGGTTATTTTGTTCACATGCCAGGAAAGAGAAGCTGAAACAGCAAAACAGCTAAACGTTAAATTTAACTATATAAAATTATAAGGATTAATATGAAAATATTTGCTATTGCAGATTTGCATTTTGATTATAAAAAAGAAAAGCCCATGAATGTATTTGGTGACAACTGGATAAATCATGAGGAAAAAATAATTGAGAACTGGAAGAGTGTTGTAAAAGAAGATGACCTTGTTCTTATTCCGGGGGACATATCATGGGCAGCAAAGCTTGAAGAAGCTCTGGGAGATTTGTCAAGGATTGATGAATTGCCGGGCATCAAGATAATAGGCAAGGGCAACCACGACTACTGGTGGGCTACATCCAGCAAATTGGACAGACTTGAATTAAAAACAATCAGATTCTTGAAAAACAACAGCTATGAATTCGAAGACATAGTAATTTGCGGTACAAGAGGCTGGGACACAATGGAGGAACACTCTGAAGATGAAACAAACAAGAAAATATTCTTAAGAGAGTTGAACAGGTTTAAAATATCTCTTGACTCAGCAAGGAAAGCAAAAAAGCCAATAATAGTTATGCTGCATTTTCCGCCATTTGACAGCAACGGTCTTCCAAATGAATTTTTTTCTGTTCTCAAGGAATACGAGACTGAAACATGTATTTACGGACACCTTCACGGAGAAGAGGGTCACAAGAACGTCAGAGAAGGTTTAATTGACAGTGTTAATGTTCACTGCGTTTCAAGCGATTATATGGATTTTAATTTAAAAAGGATAAAGTAAGACGGCAAATTAATTTGCCGTTTTTTTCTTGAATATAAAAGGAAAAAACAGATATCATAATTATGATATGTTTAGACAAATTATTTCGAGAATTATCAGAAAAACAAAACGTGTATATGATTTGTAAACAAAAAAGATATTAGGCTCTTGACATGAATACAGATTTGGAGTATATTAATTATGAAAAAACGTTATCAAATATTATTGAGTATAGAGGATGGTGTTTATGGAAAAGATGGATGCATTGGTGAAAAAATACAAAGAACCAGGATTGTGGCTTGAGCAGGTGGAAAGGCCGGTTCCGGAAGAAGGAGAGGTTCTTGTAAAAATTCACAAGACTGCAATATGCGGAACAGATGTTCACATATATGAATGGAACAAGTGGGCTCAGGAAACAATCCCTGTACCAATGACAATTGGGCATGAATTTGTTGGTGAAATAGTTGAGCTTGGAAAAGGCGTTAAAGATTTGAATGTTGGAGACCTGGTTTCCGGTGAAGGACACATTGTATGCGGAAAATGCAGAAACTGTCTTGCCGGAAGAAGACATCTCTGCAAGGACACAAAGGGCGTTGGAGTAAACCGCACAGGAATATTCTCTGAATATGTGGCTTTGCCTGCTTCAAACATCTGGCTGTGCGACAATTCTCTTCCTGAAGAAATTTACAGTATTTTTGATCCATTTGGAAATGCTGCACACACTGCATTGTCATTTGAAGTTCTTGGAGAAGATGTGCTTGTTACAGGAGCAGGTCCTATAGGAATTATGGCAGCTGCCATTGCAAAACATGCAGGTGCAAGGTTTGTTGTGCTCACAGACATAAACAACGACAGGCTTGAACTTGCTAAAAAGATGGGAAAATTCAGAACCGTAAACACCAAAGAAGAAAATCTTGAAGATGTAATGAAGGAACTTGGAATGAAGGAAGGTTTTGACGTTGGACTTGAAATGTCAGGAAACGGCAGAGCTCTGAATCAAATGATAGACCACATGACTCACGGTGGTAAAATTGCAATGCTTGGAATTCAGGATTCTGATACAACTGTTGACTGGAACAAGGTTGTATTCAACGGACTCCATATAAAGGGAATTTACGGCAGAGAAATGTATGAAACATGGTACAAGATGCAGTCGATGCTTAAGTCAGGACTGGATATATCTCCAATCATAACCCACAGATATCATTATACTGAATTTGAAAAAGGCTTTGAAGCCATGTTAAGCGGTAAATCAGGAAAAGTAATATTGGATTGGACGGAGAAAAAATAAATTATTTAAAATCTAATAAGGAGTTGATAAAATGTACGAGAACAATAAACAATATTATGCAGACATTTTAAAGGAAATCAAGGAAAGCGGACTCTGGAAAGAAGAAAGAATAATTACAACACCTCAAAGCAGCAGAATAAGCACAACTAAAGCCGACAAGGTTTTGAACATGTGTGCCAACAACTACCTCGGACTTGCAGACAACAAAGAAGTTATTGCTGCTGCCAAGGAAGCATATGACACATGGGGCTATGGATTGTCTTCTGTAAGATTCATATGCGGAACTCAGGGAATTCATAAGCAGCTTGAACAAAAATTAAGCGAATTTCTCATGACTGATGATACTATTTTATATTCATCTGCATTTGATGCTAACGGAGGGTTGTTTGAAACAATCACAACAGAAAATGATGCCATAATAAGCGATGAACTTAATCATGCAAGCATCATTGACGGAGTCAGACTGGCTAAGGCGAAAAAATACAGATACAAGAACAATGACATGGCTTCTCTAGAAGAACAGCTCATACAGGCTGACAAGGACGGAGCAAAGTTAAAACTAATTGCAACAGACGGCGTTTTTTCCATGGATGGAATAATAGCCAATCTCAAGGGAATATGTGACTTGGCAGACAAGTACAATGCCATGGTTATGGTTGATGACAGCCATGCAGTGGGATTTGTGGGCAAGACAGGAAGAGGAACTCACGAATACAGGGATGTTGTAGGAAGAGTTGACATTATAACAGGAACACTGGGTAAAGCCCTTGGTGGAGCCAGCGGCGGCTATACAAGCGGAAGAAAAGAAATTATAGACTTGTTGAGACAGCGCTCAAGACCATATCTTTTTTCAAACACTCTGGCTCCTGCCATTGCCGGAGCTTCACTGAAGGTTCTTGAAATGCTGATGGAAAGCACAAAGTACAGAGATAAACTTGATGAAAACACAAAATATTTCCGTGAACAAATTAAGAAAATCGGACTAACAATAATAGAAAGCGAACACCCTATAGTTCCAATAATGTTAGGAGATGCAGTGTTGTCTCAGAAAATGTCTGAGAAACTTCTTGAAAAGGGAGTTTATGCAGTAGGTTTTTATTATCCTGTTGTTCCGAAAGGAAAAGCAAGAATAAGAACTCAGATTTCAGCAGGTCATTCAAAGGAAGATCTTGATTTTGCAATCAATGCATTCAAGGAAGTAAAAGAAGAGCTGGGCATATAATTGCCCGGGAAATATTTTGACGAAAAACATAAAAACGAATACAATATGGTATTAAAGCGAATAAATGATTATCATTAGACACATAATATTGCTGTTACGAAAAGATATAAAAATATTAAAAGAGTTGAATAAAAAAAGACTGTAAACATCATTACTTTGACGGAACAGTCTTTTTTGCTGTCAATAATTATTTTTACAGACAAAGTAATTGAAAAAAATTGTGAAAAGGTTTATACTATAATATAACAATTAAATATTTTATAAGGAGGCATTGCAATGCAGAAAAAGGACATAAAATGGTCTGAACTTGGTTTTAGCTATATCAAGACTGACAAAAGGTACATATCTTATTGGAAAGATGGAAAATGGGATGACGGTCAGCTTGTGGAAGACAATAAAATAAGTATCAGTGAAGGTTCAACTTGTCTTCATTATGGACAAGAATGTTTTGAAGGATTAAAAGCTTACAGCACTAAAGACGGTGAAATTCAACTTTTCAGACCAGATGAAAATGCTAAACGTATGCAAAACAGCTGTGAAAAGGTAATGATGCCTAAGGTTCCAGTTGAAAAATTCATAGATGCCTGCATGCAGGTTGTTAAAGCAAATGAAGCATGGGTACCTCCATACGGATCAGGCGCTACTTTTTACTTAAGACCATATGTTATAGGAATAGGCGACAACATCGGAGTTAAACCGGCACCTGAGTATATTTTTGGAGTGTTTGGAATGCCTGTAGGTCCATATTTCAAAGGCGGCATGAATCCAGTAAACTTCGTTACAACTGACGAAGACAGAGCTGCACCTCATGGAACAGGAAAGAACAAAGTAGGCGGAAACTACGCAGCAAGTTTGCATTCACATCATGATGCTGTTGCAAGAGGATTTGCTGATTGTATTTATCTTGATCCGGCAACTCACTCAAAAATTGATGAAGTTGGAGCAGCAAACTTCTTTGGAATCACAAAAGACAACAAATTCATAACACCTCATTCAACATCCATACTTCCAAGTATTACAAGAATTTCCCTCATGCAGGTTGCAAAGGACTACTTGGGAATGGAAGCAATTGAAGCAGATGTTTTCATTGATGAAATAGACCAGTTCGCAGAAGCAGGAGCTTGCGGTACAGCAGCTGTTATAACTCCTATAGGAGGAATTGAACACAAAGGAAAAATGCACGTGTTCCACAGCGAAACAGAAGTTGGCCCTGTGACTAAAAAATTATACAACACATTGTACGGAATTCAGATGGGCGACGTTGAAGCTCCTGAAGGATGGATTTACAAAGTACAATAACTTCCACTTCTAATTAAGAATTAAGAGTTAAGAATTATAAGTTAATAAAAAGCAATTGGTGTTTATGTACACTAATTGCTTTTTTGTTCAATCTGGTTCAGTTGTTAAAGGAATTTAGCGACTTCTTCCTTTGTATGGCACAACCTAAGGAATGATTTGCGCATGAGGTCAAGGGGGATAACCGTAAATGAAATTGATAAAACTGTCAATAGTTCCCCTGTTGTAAGGCCATAGGTTCTGAACACCCTTCCGCCAAAGTAAAGAATCAGTATCTGTATTATACAAACCAAGGACATAACTGTTACAAAAGATTTGTTTTTTATGATGTTAGACATAATATTTATTCTTTGAGTTCTTGCATTTAGACTGTTAAAAATAGCGCAGAACATGAAAAGAGCAAAGAAGCCGGTCATCATGTATTCACTTCCTGCAGAATATCTGAACCTGGAACCTATTCCTTGAAATTTCAAGAACAAGATGCACAGGAAAGTTGTATAAACGGCAGATATGACAATTTGATTTTCCATGTAATCATTGATGATTTTTTCTCCCTTTTTCTTTGGAAGCTCTTCCATGTATTCAGGCAACGGTGCTTCACCGGCAAAAGCAAGTCCTGCCAGCGTATCCATAACCATGTTTATCCAAAGCATCTGCGTCACGGTTATAGGTGTTTCAATTCCAAGGAACTGGCTTATTAGAGTTATGCTCATGGCGCATATGTTTATAGAAAGCTGAAAAACTATGAATTTTCGAATGCTCTTGAAAATTGTCCTGCCATATAGAATTGCTTTAACAATTGACGAAAAATTATCGTCAAGAATTACTATGTCACTTGCTTCTTTGGCAACCTCAGTGCCGCTTCCAAGTGAAAAACCTACATCGGCTCTTTTTAGAGCTGGTGCGTCATTGACACCGTCGCCGGTCATGCCGGCCACAAGATTCATTTCCTGTGAGAGCCTCACAAGTCTACTTTTATCAGAAGGCAAAGCTCTGGCAACAACCCTGATCTTTGGCAGTACTTTTTTAACTGATCATCAGTCATGTTTTTCATGTCATCAGATGTGAGCACTATATCCCCACGTGCATAATCAAGAAGATTTGATTCCTTTCCAATGGAAACTGCTGTTTCTTTTCCGTCGCCGGTAATCATTACAACCTGGACGCCTGCATTTGTTACTTCTTCAATGCTTTTTGCGGCGTCTTTTCTTAATTCGTCCTTAATGCACGCTATTCCCACAAGAGTGAGATTTGAAAATCCTTTAAGTAGTTTGTCCGTGGCTGCATCAGAAGTAGCAAGAGCTAACAGTCTGTTTCCTGCTGAAGACATGTCTTTTGTCAATTTGTTTATTTGAAAAATGTTGTTAAGTTCAGATTTGGTGCCATCTTCACAATAATAATGTGTGCAGAATGGCAGTATCTTATCTGGAGCACCCTTGAGCAATGTAACATTTAAATCACCTGTTACAGATGATGCTGAAAACTTATTTTTGCTGTCGAAGCTAATTTCAGAAAGTTTCTTGACATCAGCATTTATTACAGGGTAGGACATAGCAAAGCCAAGCATTGCCCTGTCTGTTGAATTTCCACCAACAGGAGACTGTTTTTTGCCGTCATGGCCTATTATTGAACCGTTGTTGTAAACAGACGAAATGTAGATTATTTTCCACAAATTTTTTTCTTCTTTCAAGTTGTGCATGTTTTCATAAATTTTGCCGTTTCCGGATATGAACTTTGAAACCTGCATTTTTCCAACAGTCAAAGTACCTGTTTTGTCTGTAAACAATATGTTTAAACTTCCTGCAGTTTCAATTCCAACCAACTTTCTCACCAGCACGTTGTCCTTGATCATTCGCTTCATATTTGATGAAAGCACAACGGTTATCATAACCGGCAAACCTTCTGGTACAGCAACAACTATGATGGTAACTGCAAGAGTCAGTGCCCTTATTACATCCTGTGCCAGCGTGTACGGGTTCGACATGTACATGATAATTTCAGCCATGTTGAAGTGGTTGTCCAATGCTATTGACTTGAAAAGGGATGAAACAAGAATTAAAAATGCGCCAAGATATCCAATGCGGCTTATGAAAGCTGCAAGATCTTTAAGCCTTTCTTTTAACGGACTGTCAGATTTGTCGTGCTGAAGTTCTATGGCAAGACGTCCGTAATAAGTTTTTTCACCCACAGCAGTAACAAGCATTGTGGCTGATCCTTGGCAGACTGTGCTTGAGTTGAAAACCAGGTGTGGATTTGAAAAGTTCATATCATCTGTTTTGTCATAATCCACTATGGCCGCCGAAACTTTGTGTGCTTCCTTTGTTTCACCGTTTAAGGATGACTGATCTACATCTACTTGCCCGTCAATTAAAATTCCATCAGCAGGAATTCTGTCTCCTTGTTCAAGCTTTACAAAATCTCCTTTTACAACTTCTGAAGTTGGAACTTCAGTCAGACTTCCATCTCTGTACACCTTGCATTTTTATTTTTTGAGCATCCTCCACAAGCTTTTCAAAAGCCAGCTGGCTTCCGTATTCAGATATGCTTGAAACCATGGTAGCCAATATAATGGATACAGCAATGCCAATGGATTCATACCAGTTGAAATTTTCTATAAACAGCAAAATGTTCAAACCAAGCGCTACAAGAAGTATTTTAATAGTTGGGTCAGCAAAGCTTGCAGCGTAATGGCTAAGGAATGTCTTTCTTTTTCCGGGCTCAATTATGTTGGCGCCGAATGTTTTTCTTGATTTTGCAGCCTCATTGCTGCTTAATCCTTTGTAAATTTTGTTGTAGTTTTTCATTGCATGCATTTTTCACCTCTATATGCTTTTGTATATTGCTTTTATTCAATATATGAGGACAAGTTAAGCAATAGAACATAATATTCAATTTTAAAAAAGACGTTATTTCTAAAAAATATTGAAATTTATAAATTATCGGTTATAATAGATACTAGAATGTCACAATAAGCAGGTGGAAAGAATGGACAATAACAAAGAAATATTAGTAACTGAAGAAGGCTATAAGGAAATTCTTGACGAAATAGAATACAGAAAGACTACATTCAGAAAAGAAATAGCAGAAAGAATAAAAGGAGCCTTGAAAGAAGGCGATTTGAGTGAAAACTGTGAATATCAAGAATCAAAAGAAGAACAAAATAAAAATGAATCTAGAATAATCGTGCTTGAACACACACTGAAGCACGCTAAAATAGTTAAACACAATGCAGATGAAAAAGATACAGTGCAAATAGGAAGCAAAGTGGTAATAAAAGACATAGAGTTTGATGAAATTCTTAACTATTCACTGGTTGGGGCTACAGAAGCAGACCCGGTGGCAGGCAAAATATCAAATTTGTCTCCTCTTGGAGCAGAGCTTTTAGGTAAGAAAAAGGGAGCAATCATCAATGTTACATCCCCCGGAGGAATAGTGAAGTACGAAATCATGGAAGTAAGTTAAAGAAAGATTAAGCTTTGTGATGTATAATTGCAAAGCTTTGTTTTTTATGACATGCCAATTTATTTTAAATAAAATCTTGAAGTAATTGTGCAATAATTGTATAATAGCTTGAATGTAATAGAAAAGGGGACAAAATGAGCGATATAGTTTTAAAAGAGGTTAAAAAGACCAGTATCGGCGGTCAGGCGCTGATTGAAGGCATCATGATGAAGGGCCCTGATAAAATTGCAACTGCAGTAAGAAAGCCTGACGGTGGTATAGAAGTAAAAGAAAGCACCATAAACCAGATATTCAAAAATAAATTTTTTAAACTTCCATTAATAAGAGGAAGCTTTGTTCTCATAGATTCACTTGTAACCGGTGTGAAGGAGCTTATGTATTCAGCTGAATTTTACGGCGATGATTATGAAGAAGATGCATTTGACAAGTTTTTAAAAAAAGTGTTCAAAGACAAGGCTGATACTGCCATAATATATGCATCTGTAATAATAGCTCTCATATTTTCAGTGGGAGTATTCATCTTAGGACCGACGCTTCTTACAAACCTTGCAAAGAATGTGATACATAACACGTTTTTGCTTAATCTTACGGAAGGTATAATAAGGGTTTCATTGTTTGTTGGTTATGTGTATCTTGTTTCAAAGCTTGAAGACATAAAGAGAGTATTCATGTATCATGGGGCAGAGCACAAAACAATCCACTGCTATGAACATAAGGAAGATTTGACTGTTGAAAATGTGAGAAAATATTCAACACTTCATCCAAGGTGCGGAACAAGTTTCATGATCAATGTAATGTTAATAAGCATAATAGTTTTCTCATTTTTCGGATGGCCTAATCCTTTTATGAGACTTGTCATAAGGCTTGCAATGCTGCCGCTTATAGCAGGATTATCATACGAGCTTAACAAGTATGTTGGAAGATGCGAAAAAGAAAATATACTCACCAAGATAATATCATATCCCGGATTTTTAATTCAGAAAATTACTACTAAAGAGCCTGATGACTCTATGATTGAAGTGGCTATTGAGGCTATGAAAAGAGTTATACCTGCAAATGGAGAAGATGATACATGGTAACAATTGAAAAATTGTTGAAAGACGGAATAGAAATAATAAAACAAAGGGATTATAACAATCCCTATCTTGATGTGCAGCTGATTTTGTGCCATCTGCTCAAGAAGGACAGGGTATATGTACACCTTAACAGAAAAGAAGAAGTGGATGATGAAATTAAAAACAAATTTTTAGAAATGGTCTACAAAAGAAATCAGGGATATCCCCTTCAATACATGACAAATGTTCAGGAATTCATGGGACTGGAATTTTTCGTGCAGGAAGGAATACTTGTTCCAAGGCCTGATACGGAAATACTTGTTGAAAAAATCATAAACCTTGTAAAAAATTCAGATTTCAAAGACAGGACGCTGAAAATCCTCGATATAGGCACAGGAAGCGGTGCAATTGCAGTAAGCCTTGCATATTACGTGAAAAATTCATTTGTCACTGCTGTTGATGTGAGTGAAACTGCCATTAGTACAACAGAAATAAATATTGAAAAACACAATTTGAAAAATATAAGGACTGTGAAGGCTGATATTTTTGAAGACGTGTTTTCAGATGAGAAATTTGACATTGTAGTGTCAAATCCTCCATATATTAGAAGGGAAATCATAAGGGACCTTCCTGTTGAAGTGTCTGAATATGAGCCGAAGCTTGCTCTTGACGGAGGAGAAGACGGCCTTCTATATTACAGGAGAATTGCGGAAGTTTTTTATAAAATTCACGGCGAAAAAGCTGTACTATGTGTTGAAATCGGCCATGACCAGAAGCAGGATGTTGAAAGGATTTTTGAAAATTTGAATATTTTTAAGATAATAGAGACAGACAAGGACTTAGGCGGAAACGACCGTGTAGTGACAGGATTCTTGTAACGCAGCTTGGTGCTAACAATTAACCAGAAAATATTAAATTGAATAATTAAAGATAGGAAAATGCCATAAATAACAATGAAATCCTGAGAAAAGCAGCCTGGGGCTGCTGAATTTATTCAGTGATCATGGTTATAAAGAGAGGATAATATGATAGATAAATTAGAAGTTTTAAATGAAAAATATATAGAATTAAGTGAAAAAATATCTGACCCTGAGACGCTCTCCGATTCACAGAAGCTTCAAAAGCTAATGAAGGAACAGTCACAGCTTGAGCCTATAGTAACTAAGTACAATGAATACAAAGAAGTTGAAAATCAACTTGAAGATTCAAAAGCAATGCTCAATGAAAAGCTTGATGATGATTTCAGGGAAATGGTAAAAGAAGAAGTAAAAGAACTTTCAACAAAAAAGGAAGAATTAGAGCAGGAAATAAGAATACTCTTGCTTCCAAAGGATCCAAATGACGACAAGGACGTAATAGTTGAAGTAAGAGCAGGCGTTGGAGGAGACGAAGCAGGATTGTTTGCAGGCGATCTTCTGAGAATGTATTTAAGATATGCTGAAAGACAGGGATGGAGAACAGAATTTATTTCTGTAAACGAACAGGGAATAGGCGGCTACAAGGAAGTAATTTTTCCATAAAAGGAAAAGGTGCATATTCTAAACTTAAATATGAAAGCGGCGTACACCGTGTTCAGCGTGTGCCAGATACAGAATCAAGCGGACGTATTCACACATCTTCAGCAACAGTTGCTGTGCTGCCTGAAGTAGATGATATTGAAATTGAAATCAACCCAAATGATGTAAGAGTTGACGTGTTCCGTTCATCAGGAAACGGCGGACAGTGCGTAAACACAACTGACTCTGCCGTAAGACTAACACACATTCCAACAGGCATTGTAATTTCATGCCAGGATGAAAAATCACAGCTAAAGAACAAAGACAAGGCGTTCAAGGTTCTTAAGGCGAAACTTTACGACAAATATCAGCAGGAACAAAATGATGAACAGGCACAAGCAAGAAAAAGCCAGGTAGGTTCAGGTGACAGAAGCGAAAGAATAAGGACGTACAACTTCCCACAGGGAAGAGTAAGCGACCACAGAATAGGACTTACATTGTATAAGCTTGATTCATTCATTGACGGAGATATCACAGAAATGCTGGATGCACTTCTCACTTCAGATCAAGCAGAAAAATTAAAAAATATATCAGAATAATATTCCGCCGCAGGCAGATTGGAGTTATTATGAGAATTGATAAGTATTTAAAAAATGCCCGTGTCATCAAGAGAAGGACTATTGCAAAGGAAGCATGCGAACAAGGGAGGGTACTTGTTAACGGCAAGACTGCAAAGCCAGGAACTGAAGTTGACACTGGGGATGAAATAGAAATCATATTCGGCGCTAAACCAATGA
Organism: Sedimentibacter sp. B4; assembly: GCF_000309315.1. Lineage (NCBI taxonomy): Bacteria > Bacillati > Bacillota > Tissierellia > Sedimentibacter > Sedimentibacter sp. B4. The sequence goes on along the minus strand of NZ_CANG01000959.1, from coordinate 234,638 downwards.
AAATAAAAGTTGAGCAAGTGCTGGAGCATGTAATGAAAGACGATTATAAAGAAATGTATACAATAATTAATGATTAAGGTGTAAAATATTGGGTATATTTAAGTTGTTGGACTAATGAAAAAAAATTTAAAGTTGAAAATATTTGAAAAAATAATAACGTCTATGTCCTAGGCTAAGTCCAAGGGATAAATATATTTAATGAGGTGCATTATGGAATTAAAAGGAAGCAAGACTGAACAAAATTTAATGACTGCATTTGCAGGGGAGTCTCAGGCACATGTGAAGTATTCATATTACCAAAGCAAAGCTAAGAATGATGGATATGTTCAAATTAGTAAATTTTTTGAAGAAACAGCAAGAAATGAAAAAGAACATGCTAAAATATGGTTCAAATTACTTCATGATGGAATGCCAGAAACACCTGCTAATTTAAAAGATGCAGCAGCCGGCGAAAACTATGAATGGACTGATATGTACGCAAATTTTGCCAAAGTTGCACGAGAAGAAGGATTCAACAAAATAGCGTACTTGTTTGACGGCGTTGCAGCAATAGAAAAAGGCCATGAAGAAAGATATCTGGCACTTCTTGAAAATATTGAAACAGGCAAAGTTTTCAAACGTGAGGGAGAAGTTGTATGGCAGTGCGATAACTGCGGACACATTCATGTTGGAAAAGATGCTCCAAAAGTATGTCCTGTTTGCGACCATCCTCAGGCACATTTCCAGTTGTACACAAAACCATACTAAAATCAACAAATAATTAAGAATTAAGAATTAAGAGTGAAGAATTAAGAAAAAGATGCAAATTGCCGGAATTATCCGGCAATTTTTTATTTTTGCTTGAAGATTGTAATAAGTATGTTATAATAAACAATAAAAATGATAATTAATAATGAATGTTGAATAAATACAATTATGTATGACGAATCAATTTGTGACTCTAAATTCTTAATTATTAACTCTTCATTCTTAATTAATAAACGAAGGGAGAAACAATGGCAAATCTATGGAGTGGAAGATTTGAAAAGGGAATGGATAAAATCGTTGAAGAATTCAACGCTTCCATATTTTTTGATAAAAGGCTTTACGACTGCGACATTGCTGGAAGCATTGCACATGTCACAATGCTTTGTGAGCAGGGAATAGTAAGCAAAGTAGATAAGGAAAAAATAGTTGAAACTTTAAAGGAAATAAAAAAAGAAATTGAAAAGGGAACAATTACTTTCGATGTGCATGATGAAGATATTCACATGGCTGTTGAAGGAATATTGATTAAAAGACTTGGTGAAACAGGCAAGAGGCTTCACACTGCAAGAAGCAGAAACGACCAGGTGGCTGTTGACACTCGCCTTTACGCAAAAAAAGAAATAGTTGAAATAATAGAAGTTTTAAAATATATAGAGCATGTACTGCTTGAAAAAGCAGAAAAATACAACAATCAAATAATGGTGGGCTTCACTCACATGCAGCATGCCCAGCCTGTAACCGTGGGGTTCCACCTCATGGCATACTTCCAGATGTTTAAAAGGGATATTGAAAGGTTTATCCAATGCTATGAAAGAACGGATTATAATCCGCTTGGGTCTTGTGCTCTGGCTGGAACTACAATTCCCATAGACCGTCACAGGACTGCAGAGCTTCTAGGGTTTAAAAATGTTACAGAAAATGCCATGGATTCTGTAAGCGACAGAGATTACGTTCTTGAAATCCTCAGCAACGCTTCCATATGCATGATGCACATAAGCCGTTTTGCAGAAGAGTTTGTTTATTGGAATTCTCAGGAGTTTTCTTACATATCAATAGATGATAGCTTTTGTACAGGAAGCAGCATCATGCCTCAAAAGAAAAATCCTGACATGGCGGAACTTTTAAGGGGTAAGACAGGGAGAATTTATGGCAATCTGATGCAGCTTCTTACAGTGATGAAAGGAACTCCTCTGGCATACAACAAGGATTTCCAAGAAGACAAGGAATCGTTGTTCGACACTGTTGACACTTTGAAGAAAAGCATTGTAATATTTGCAAAAATGATTGAAAAAACTGAATTCAGAATGGAAATTATCAAGAAACATCTGGACAAGGGATTTTTAAATGCAACAGACATTGCTGAACACTTCGTAAAAAATGGCATGCCGTTTAGAGAAGCACATGAAATAGTGGGAAAAATGGTCAAGTACTGCGAAACAACAAACAAAGATTTCATTGACTTGACAGATGAAGATTTACAAAAGATTGATTCAAGAGTGAACAAGACGCTTCTTCCTGATCTTACAATGGAAGGATGCGTCAACGGAAGAGTTTCTTACGGAGGAACAGCACCAAAAGAAGTATTGAGACAAATAGAAGCAGGGAAAAAATGGCTTGGAGGAGTAGAAAATGAACTATAATGAAGAAGCACTGAAGATGCATGAAGCATTCAAAGGAAAAATAGAAATAAAAAGCAAGGTAAGACTTGAAAACAGAGATGATTTAAGCACGGCATACACGCCTGGAGTTGCTGAACCATGCAGAAAAATCCATGAAAATACTGAAGATGTATACAGATACACAGCAAAAGGGAATCTTGTGGCTGTGCTGTCAGATGGGTCAGCAGTACTTGGCCTTGGTAACATAGGAGCAGAAGCAGCAATTCCTGTAATGGAAGGAAAGGCTGTATTGTTTAAAAGTTTCGCAGGTGTTGATGCATTTCCCATATGCGTGAAATCCCAGGATATTGAAGAAATAATCAATACTGCAGTAAATATTGCTCCTGTGTTTGGAGGAATAAACCTAGAAGACATACAGGCGCCAAAATGTTTTGAAATTGAAGAAAGACTCAAGAAAATTCTGGACATTCCTGTGTTCCACGACGACCAGCACGGAACTGCCATAGTTGTTTCAGCTGCCCTCATTAATGCACTGAAGCTTACAAAAAAGAATATGGAGGAAGTAAAAATTGTATTGAATGGTCCGGGAGCGGCAGGAACTGCAATAATCAAGATGCTCATATCACTTGGGGCAAAAAACATTGTTGCCTGCGACAGCAAGGGAATTGTTGTTGAAGGAAGAGACGGTGGACTCAATGCTCACAAGACTGAACTTTCTAAAATCACAAATAGCCAAAAGCTAAAAGGAACACTGAAGGACGCCATGGTTGGTACCGATGTGTTCATTGGAGTTTCGGCACCAAATTCAGTGACCGAAGAAATGGTGAAAAGCATGAATTCTGACTCCATAATTTTTGCCATGGCAAATCCCACTCCTGAAATAATGCCGGACATTGCTAAAAAGGCAGGTGCCAGGGTAGTTGGAACAGGAAGATCAGATTTCCCAAATCAGATAAACAATGTACTGGCATTTCCGGGAGTATTCAGAGGTGCATTGGACTGCAGAGCAAAACAAATAACTGAAGAGATGAAAAAAGCAGCAGCTTATGCCATAGCAAATCTTGTAACAGATGAGCAGCTTGCTGAAGATTTCATAATACCTGGACCATTTAACAACAGAGTTGCAATGGCAGTTGCTGCAGCTGTGGCTGAAGCATGGGAAAAAGAGAGTAAATAAAACAATAGCAGAAGAAATCTGCAAGTGCAATATGGAGGGTGAAATGCTTGATATTAAAATAGTAAACGGAATTATTATTGATGCAGAAAATAAAAAGTCATCAGCGGGCGACATAGGGATCAAGGACGGAAAAATAACAGCCGTTGGCAATGTTTTAGAAGAAGCAAAAATAACAATTGATGCTCAGGGCAAATATGTTTCTCCTGGTTTTATCGACATACACATGCACGAAGAGGATCTGAGCCTTACAAAAAAAATGGAGTACGACATTGCTGACACTATGCTGAATATGGGTGTGACAACATGCATAGTTGGAAACTGCGGCAACAACAGGCAGAGCATTGAGGAACTTTGCCAGTTCATTCAGGAAAAAGGAAATCCTGTTAACTATATGTCCTACATAGGGCACAATTTTTTAAGAAGCCAGGTTGGAAGCACGGACATATACAAAAAATCATCAAAAGAGCAAATCGAAAAAATGCAGATTATGGTTAAAAGTGCTGTTGATTTCGGTGCAGTTGGAGTATCATACGGCCTTGAATACTGCCCTGGCATAGACACTGAAGAAGCAATCCTCATTACAAAGGAAATTCAGGGAAGGGACGACTTGCTTCTTGCTGCCCACTATAGAAAGGACGCAATTTATGCTCTGGATGCAATAAAAGAAATGGCTCAAATCGGAAAAGAAAGCCGCATACCATTTCAGATTTCCCACTTGTCAAGCTGCAGCGCATACGGCAACATGACTGAGGCTCTAAAACTCATTGATGATATTGCAAACAGCGGTATTGACCTGCAGGTTGATGCATATCCTTATGCTGCATTCAGCACTTATATAGGCTCAGCAGTATTTGACGACGGCTGCCTTGAAATATGGAATAAGGATTATGATTCAATAATGCTTACTGAAGAACCATTCAAAGGAATGTTCTGTGACAAGGAATTGTTTGAAAAAGCACGAAAAGAATATCCGAACATGCTTGCCGTTGCATACGTAATGAATGAAAATGAAATTGTACAGGCTCTCAATCACCCTCTTGTAATGATTGCAAGCGACGGAATTTACAGAAATCATTCAGGGCATCCAAGAGGTGCCGGAACATTCCCAAGAGTCATAGGGCACTATGTGAGAGATGAAAAGAAAATGGAATTTTATGATGCCATTTACAAGATGACATACATGCCTGCAAAGCGCTTGAAGTTTAAAAACAAGGGACTTATAAAGGAAGGCTATGATGCAGATATCACAATTTTTGACTACAGCACCATCTTGGACAAGGCTACATTTCAGGACCCTCAAGTAAGACCTGAAGGCATAGAATATGTAATTGTAAACGGAAAAATAGCAGTAGAAGAAGGCAGGACAATCAATAACACATCAGGTAAATTTTTTAAGAGAGGCGAAGCATAATTAGAATTATAACGCATAAAAATTAAAATGAAAATAAATGTGAAAAACCGCTTGCATCTATGAAAATTATGTGTTAATATGGTTTAAATTTTATGTCGAAAATTAATAAATAACCCAGTGATGATTATATTTATTAATTTGACATTAAATAATTTTAATTCTATATTATATTTTAATTAATAAGGAGGAGCTATGGAAGAAAAGAAAAAAAAGGGCAAGGTACCCCATACCTACGTAATATTGTTTGCAATGATAATTATAATCGCAATTTTGACTTATGTAATTCCAGCCGGACAGTATCAGAAAATTGAATCATCAACAGGAAGAATGATCGTTGATCCGGCATCTTATCAGCAAATTGAATCTGCTCCTGCAAAACTTTTTGATGTGCTTAAGGCATTTCCTAAAGGGCTTGCAGCTGCACAAAGTATTGTATTCTTCATATTTATAGTTGGAGGATCATTTAATGTTATTAATCAGACAGGTGCAATAGAGGCTGGAATCAGCAAAGTTGCACTTAGCCTCAAGGGTAAAGAGAAACTTCTCATACCGATTATTGTACTCATCTTTTCACTGGGTGGTGCTACAATAGGTATGGCAGAAGAAGCCATAGTATTTGTTCCAATAGGCATAGCATTGTCTAGAGCTCTTGGATATGATGCAATAGTAGGTATGTCAATTGTGGCATTGGGAGCTGCTGCAGGATTTACAGCAGGATTCATGAATCCTTTCACTGTAGGAGTTGCACAGAGCATTGCCGAGCTGCCTATGTTTTCAGGTATTGCATTGAGACTTGTTGTATGGGTTTGTACATTGGTACTTGTAATTGTTTATATTTCCAAATATGCAAACAAAGTTAAGGCAGATCCTACAAAGAGCCTTGTTTATGAGCTTGAGCTTGAAGAAAAAGATCATGCAATTGACTTAAACAATGTAAAACAAATGACATCAAGACACACAGGTGTACTATTGGTATTTTTAATAGGAATGGGTATTTTGATTTTCGGAGTGTTCAAGTTCGGATGGTATATAACAGAAATTGCTGCAATATTCCTTGCAATAGGTATTGTAGGCGGTTTAGTTGGCGGTATGAATCTTGATGATATTGCTAAGGATTTTATTACGGGAGCTAAAGATATGACAACCGGAGCATTGGTTGTTGGTCTTGCAAGAGGAATTCTTGTAATAATGGAAGGAAGTATGATAATTGATACAATAGTATTCGGCATGGCATCTGTTGTTTCTTCTCTTCCAAAGTCAGTAAGTGCTGTTGGAATGCTTTTGGTTCAGTCATTCCTGAACTTCTTTATTCCTTCAGGTTCAGGTCAGGCAGCAACTACTATGCCTATAATGGCGCCTCTTTCTGAAGTAATAGGACTCACAAGACAGACTGCTGTTCTTGCATATCAGTTTGGTGATGGAATTTCAAACTCAATAATTCCTACTTCAGGTGTATTGTTGGCAAACTTATCAGTTGCAAAGATTAAGTATGAAGTTTGGGTTAAATATGTAGCTCCGTTAATGGGTCTGTGGACTCTCATGGCAGCAGCATTCATGGTAATTTCGGTTCTTATTAATTACGGACCGTTTTAAAATAAAAATTTTTAAAACAAGCGTTGTTCAATGGACATACGCTTGTTTTTATTTTCCGGTAAATGTATTCTAATGCTTGAACTTTTTATTTCTTTTAGTTACAATTAAAACCATCCACTATAACACCAGACTTTCATATGGTGATATTGTAGTGAATAACGGTGGTGATATATATGAATACTTATAAAACATCAGAAGTTGCACATATAATCGGAATACATCCGAACACAGTGCGACTTTATGAAAAACTTGAACTTATTCCAAAACCAGAACGAATGGCAAATGGCTATCGTGTTTTTACAGATTTTCATGTGGAGCAGATTAAATTTGTCAGAACAGCATTAAAGGTTGAAGTTTTGCAAAATGGTCTTAGGAAACAAGCAATAGATATTATTAAAATCTCAGCTTCCGGGAATTTTAATAAGGCTATTCATATGACTGAAAGTTATTTGCTGCAAATAAGAAATGAACAAAGAAATGCCGAAGAAGCCATAGAAATTACGGAAAAACTGCTATCAGGCAGCAATGAAGCAACAGAAACTGCTGTATTGACCAGAAAAGAAACAGCTGATTATTTACATATTTCTATGGATGCTTTAAGAAATTGGGAAATGAATGGTCTTTTGACCATAAAACGAAGGCAGAATGGTTACCGCGTTTATGGGGATGAAGATATAAGAAGGCTTAAAATAATTCGTTCTTTGCGTTGTGCCAATTACTCCCTTTCGGCTATATTGCGAATGTTGAACACATTATCAAAAAATCCTTCAGCAGATATACGGCAAGCCATTGACACGCCAAAAGAAAACGAAGATATTATTTCCGTATGTGATAAGCTGATTACATCTTTACGTTTAGCTGAACAAAATGCAGAGGCAATGCTTACGCATCTTGAGAATATGAAAAAACAAATTATATTAAACCCTACACTTTAACACCAGACTTCCTGCTGGTGTTATTCTTTTATAAAGAATAACAGGAGGATATTGAATGGAAACAACCATTGAAGTAAAAAAACTATGTAAGTCCTACGACACCATTAAAGCAGTAGAGAATATAAATTTCTCAATTTGCCGCAAAGAAGTGTTTGGATTGTTGGGCGCAAACGGTGCCGGTAAAAGCACGACTATTGAGTGCATTTTAGGAACAAAAAAGCAAGATAGTGGAACGGTATCAATTTTGGGAATGAATCCGCAAAAAGAACGGAAAAAACTGTTTGAAAATGTTGGTGTTCAATTTCAGGAAGGGTACTATCAGGACAAAATCAAGGTATCTGAACTCTGTGAAGTTACAGCATCCCTTTACAAGGAACCTTCGGATTATGTGGCTCTGCTAAAACAATTCGGCCTTCAAGAAAAGTCAAAAAGCATGGTCAGTGACCTCTCGGGAGGTCAGAAGCAACGGCTGTTTATTGTGCTTGCTCTGATTCCAAACCCTGAAGTTGTTTTTTTAGACGAGCTTACCACAGGTTTGGATGTCAAGGCACGGCGGGATGTTTGGAAAAGCCTTTCTGAGCTAAAAGCAAAGGGGCTTACTGTTTTGTTGACTTCACACTTTATGGATGAGGTAGAAGCCCTTTGCGATAAAATTATGATATTAAAAAAGGGGAAAGCAGTCTTTTATGGTACAGTGAGAGAAGCAGTTGAGGCAAGTCCTTATGATAAATTTGAAGATGCGTATCTTTGGTATACAGAGGAGGAAGAAAATGAAAGCATTTAAAATATTGCTTAAAACTGAAAGCAGATTGTCACTTCGCGGCATGGATATGTTTATTTTTGCCATATGTATGCCGGTCATCGTTGTTGTTATTATAGGCGCAGTTTTCCGAAACAGATCTGCTTTTGACGGAGCTGGGTATACATTCTTGGAACAGTCCTTTGGTGCAGTATCAACAATTGCAATTTGTGCAGGAGGTGTAATGGGACTGCCGCTTGTAGTATCGGATTATCGAGATAAAAAAATATTAAAGAGGTTCAAGGTAACGCCAATCAGTCCGGCACTTATACTGGCAGTACAGGTATGTATTTACACAGTGTATTCTATTGCTTCACTTATTCTTGTTTATGTTACAGCATCTGTATTTTTCGGCTATGAATTAAGTGGGTCGTGGATAGAATTCCTAGGCGGCTACTTTCTTGTAATGCTTTCCATGTTCAGCATTGGGCTTTTGGTTGGAGGAATATCACCTAACACGAAAATAGCAAGCGTTATAGCAAGTCTGTTATACTTTCCCATGCTTATTTTCTCAGGAGCTACTCTTCCTTATGAGGTTATGCCCCTTGTGCTTCAAAATATAGCTGATATACTTCCGTTGACACAAGGAATTAAACTTCTGAAAGCTGCTTCTCTTGGATTACCAATGGACAGTGTTATTGTTCCTGTCATTGTGATGATTGTAATTGCAACAATATGCACAATCATTTCCCTTAGGTTTTTTAAGTGGGAATAACATAACTTGACAGACGATGCTTTATCCTAAAAAGCCTTCAATTGCAAAATACAATAGAAGGCTTTTTAAACTTTGTTACGGCCAATTTAGTTTGTCTATATACTTATTTTTCAACGTTGTCAAATTCAAACTTTATTTTTTCATACAAATCTTTATTTTCTATTACTTCAGCAGCAGTGAGCACCAAAGCAGCAATTGTGTTTTTCATCTGCTCTTTGGCATAATCTGTTAACGTGGCACTTGCCATTTCTCTGGTGTGAGCAACAATTGATTTATCATTTGTTATGTCAAAGTATGGATGTATTGCAGGGCACACCTGGCTTACCTGTCCGGCGTCAATACTGCCTGTGCTTTTCGAAGGTTCCTGCATTTTAATTCCTGCTACTTCATAAATTTTATTGTTGAATACATCAGACAATGATTGATTTGTGACCATGTTGTCGTAATTGAATTCGAATTTGGTCATTTTAAGTTCGCATCCTGTTGCAAGGGCAGCACCTCTTGCACAGTTTTTAACCTTTTCAAGAAGTTCCATATTGTATGTCTTTGATGTGGAACGAACATAAAACTGAGATTTTGAATAATCAGGAACAATATTAGCTGCCTTTCCGCCGTCAAGGATTACACCGTGAATTCTTGAATCACTTTTTACATGCTCTCTCAATGCATTGATGCTGTTAAATGTTTGTATTGCTGCATCAAGTGCGTTTACTCCTTTATCCGGAGCAGCTGCTGCATGAGCAGTCTTTCCGAAAAATTCAAACTGAATTGGTTCAAGAGCAAGAGAAGAACCGCTTTTAGTATATTCATTTCCCGGATGGGCCATCATTGCAATATCCACGTTGTCGAATTCATGATTTTCAACATAGGCAACCTTTGCTCCGCTTGTTTCTTCAGCAGGAGTTCCAAACACCACAACTGTTCCTCCGATTTCATCTATGATGTGTTTAAGAACAATGCCCGCTCCTGTGCTTACTGTTCCAAGAATGTTGTGTCCACAGCCATGTCCTATGCCAGGAAGGGCATCATATTCAGACATGTATGCAACTGTTATTCCATCCTTGTTGCTTTTGTATTCTGCTTTAAATCCTGTTTCAATGCCTGAAAAGTTTTCTTCAACTTTAAAGCCGTACTTGCGCAAAATATCGCAGTGGAGTCTGCATGAGTTGAATTCCTCATATCCCAATTCAGGATTGTTGTATATTTCCAGACTAAGTTCATCCAGCTCCGGAGCAAGTTTATTGATTATATCCATAACTTTGTTTTTCATTTTTAAACTCCCACAATTAAATTTTATTTAGTCAATTACTATTAGAACAATATTATATTTATTCACCATCAATATTATCATTATTAATAAACGTTGTCAATTTTAATTGTAAAAAACACAGGCTTTAAAAGCTTCTCTCAGAAGAATAATAAAAATATATCTTTTAAAAATATGAAAGAAATGTTAAAATGTAACTAGTAAGATTAGAAAGGGTGAAGTAATGGAATATCAGTCAAAAATTTATGAACTTTACAAGGATATGACTTCAAATATCAAAGGAAGAGTCCTTAAGGATGAGCCATTAAAAAATCACACTTATTTTAAAATAGGAGGCCCTGCAGGCATACTTGCAGAACCTGAAAATACAGAAGATTTAAAAACAGTTTTAAAGCTGATAAAAAAACATGATGTAGATTGTTTTATAATAGGAAATGGAACAAATTTGTTGGTTTCAGACGATGGTTACAATGGAGTAATTGTAAAAATAGGTGAAAATTTCGACTATTTTTCAAAGGTTGAAAACAAAGTGACAGTGGGTGCAGGAACTTTATTGTCAGTACTAGCTAAATATCTTGCAAGGGAAAGCCTTGCAGGCTTTGAATTTGCCAGCGGAATTCCGGGATATATTGGCGGAGCCGTATACATGAATGCAGGAGCTTACGGCGGTGAAATGAAAGATGTTGTGAAAAAAGTTCGCTGCATAGATCTTGATGGAAATATGCATGAATTCACAAATGAGGAAATGGAGTTTTCATACAGACACACAAAGCTAACGGATTCAGACCTCATAGTTCTTGAAGCAGAGCTTGAACTTACATACGGCAACAAAGATGAAATTATGGAAATTATCAGGGATTTAAATGAAAAGAGAATCACAAAACAGCCTCTTAACCTCCCTAGTGCCGGAAGCACTTTCAAAAGACCTGCAAACGGATATGCTTCAAAGCTTATTGAAGATGCCGGACTTAAAGGGCTGAGATACAAAGGTGCAATGGTATCCGACAAGCACAGCGGCTTTGTTGTGAACTACGATAATGCAACGTGTGAAGATGTTCTCGGACTCATGAGAATAGTTATTAGCACTGTCAATGATAAATTCGGCATAATTTTAGAACCTGAGATAAAAATAGTAGGAACTACATTAAATAATTAAGAATGAAGAATTAAGAATTAAATGAAAGAAAAAGTGCTGTGCACTTTTTCAACCATAATTTTTAATTCTTAACTATTAATTCTTAATTAATACAACGGAGGGTTTATGAAATTAAGAGCTGATTATCATATGCATTCAACATATTCAAGGCGCAATCACGGCAAATCTACAATTGAGGAAATTGCTGAGGAGGCTGTGAAAAAAGGTCTTGAAGAAATTGCCATAACAGATCACGGCCCTAAACACTACATGTTTGGAGTTCAGGAGCACAGGATGGCAGAAGCCAAATCAATAGTTGAAAAAATGCGTTTAAAATATCCGCAGCTTAAAATACTTTACGGAGTCGAGGCAAATGTGCTTGACTATGAAGGGCATACGGACATAAGCAGCGAGGTATTAAAACAATGCGACATTATTCTTTGCGGGTTTCATTTAGGAGCATTGTTCACTACGCCGAGCGATTTCTGGAATTTCATCGTAATGAACAAGTTGGGGAAAAACAACAAATCCTTAAGAGAAAAAATGATACAAAAAAATACGGAAGCATTCATCAAGGCCATGGACAAATATAAAATTGACATTTTAACCCATCCCGGTGACAAAATCCCGCTGGATATTGATAAAATTGCAGCCATGGCTGAAAAAAAAGGAGTAATTCTTGAAATAAACAACAGCCACGGACATTTGAACGCAGAAGAAATAAAAATTGCTTCAAAGTACAACGTTAAGTTTGCAATAAATTCAGATGCCCATGTTAAAGAAAGAGTGGGAAGCTTTGAGGAAGCACTGAATGAAGCAAAAAAAGCAAATCTCGATTTGAAAAGAATCATAAATCTGGTGTAGAAAAAGGTAATGATATGGAGTTTGTAATAATAACGGGAATGTCAGGCGCCGGAAAGAGCCAGGCAATTAAAATATTAGAAGACATAAACTATTACTGTATGGATAACTTGCCTCCGGCACTGCTTCCAAATTTTGCAGAGCTTTGTTCAAGTTCTTCAAAGGACGTAAACAAGGTTGCTGTGGTTGCAGACATAAGGGGAGGCATATTTTTCAAGGATCTGTTCAACAGCCTTGATGAATTGAAAAACAAGGGCATTAAGTACCACATATTGTTCCTGGATGCTTCAGACGAAGAGCTTGTGAAAAGATATAAGGAACAAAGACGTCCTCATCCATTAAGTTCAACAGGAACAATAGTGGATGGAATTCATGAAGAAAGACTTAGCCTTGAAGAGGTTAAAAAAAGATCAGATTACATCATTGACACAACCAGCATGAAAATGGGACGGCTTAAAGAAGAACTTTTAAGTATTTTCGTGCAGGGCAATATTTCATACAACATAAATATTACGGTTATGTCCTTTGGCTACAAGTATGGACTGCCGCAAGATTCGGATTTGGTTTTTGATGTGAGATTCCTGCCTAATCCGTTTTACATAGAGGAGCTTAAATCTTTTACGGGAAACGACAAGAATGTTCAGGATTATGTCATGGGATTTGATACTACATCAACATTTATCGAAAAATTAAAAGACATGCTCTTTTTTCTTTTGCCTCACTACATCAAGGAAGGGAAATCCAATCTTGTTATTTCCATAGGATGTACCGGTGGCAAGCACCGCTCTGTTACAATTTCAAATCACATTGCTTCAATACTCAGCAATGAAAACTACAGAGTGCTTTTAAATCACAGGGATGTTGAAAAATAAAGAGGGGTATTTATGAAGATAGTGGTATTCGGAGGCGGAACAGGCCTTTCCATATTGCTCAGAGGACTTAAAAAATATACTAAAGACATATCTGCAATTGTAACGGTGGCTGACAACGGAGGAGGCTCCGGAGTGCTCCGTGAAGACCTTGGAATGCTGCCGCCCGGTGACATGAGAAACTGTATCATAGCACTTTCCGATATAGAGCCCATAATGGTGAGCCTCATGCAGCACAGGTTCAACGATGGGTATTTAAAAGGACAGAGTTTTGGTAATCTTTTAATTGCAGCAATGTATGAAATTTTTGGAGATTACGAGCATGCTCTTAAAGAAATAGGAAGCATATTCAGACTTTCAGGAAAAGTTCTTCCCATGACGCTGCAGGATGCCCAGCTTAAGGCACACCTTGACAATGGAGAATGTATACTGGGAGAAAAGGATATACCTGATTATGTGAGCAAATCAAGCTGCAAAATTGACAGGGTTTCTCTTGTTCCTGAAATATGCACACCTTTGGAAGAAACTCTCAAGGACATAAAGGAAGCAGACATTGTGCTTCTTGGACCGGGAAGCCTTTATACAAGTGTCATACCAAACATTTTGGTCAGCAATATTACTGAAGCCATAATTGATTCAAAGGCTAAGGTTTTTTACATATGCAATCTCATGACTCAGCCCGGAGAAACAGACAATTACAACGTATATGACCATGTGAATGCAATAATCAAACACAGCAGCAGGTATCTTATTGACTACGTGATTGCAAATGATGAACTTATTTCAGATAATCAGATACAAAATTACAAGTTCAAGGGAGCAAAGCAGGTTCTTGTGGATGAAGACCAGATTAAAAAACTTGAAGAAATGAACATAAAGGTAATAAGCAGCGACTTTACGGAAATAAAGAAAAATTATATAAGGCATAACTCGGAAAAAATCGGACAATTGTTGTTTAATTTCGTTGCGGAAAAAAATAAATAATCAAGGATGTGATCCTATGGCAGAAAATAAAAAAATAAATGAAAATCAACTTGTTATAGTTGACGGTATGATAGACTGGGTCAGAGTAGTTGACAAAAACAACAGGGTCATGTATGCCAACAAGAAAATGAAGGAAGATTTAGGCGAGGAAATTGTAGGGAAAAGATGCTACGATGTTTTCTGCCAGAAGAACAAGTGTGATTACTGTATATCAAGCATTACAATGGAACACGGTTCAATAATGAAAAAGCAGTCGACTATTGGTGACAATACATACATGGTTATTTCTTCTCCGCTTATAGATGAAGATGGAGAAATAATGGGATCAGTAGAAGTTTTCAGAGACATAACCACAGAAATTAAGCTCACAAAAAAAATAAGCGAAAAAAATAAAAAAATGAGCGATGACATAAATTTTGCCAAAAACATGCAGATTCGAATGCTCCCGCCCAAGGGAATGTACAACGGAGTGAATATTGATTATTTGTACGAATCTTCAGAAGGTTTAAGCGGCGATTTTTTTGATGTGTTTAAAATAGACGATGACAATACGGGAATATACATATGCGATGTTGTTGGTCACGGTGTTTCTGCCTCTCTGCTCACTGTCTTTGTCAGGCAGTCATTAAGAACCATAGCCAAGGGACACACCCTTATAAACAGTATAATGAAGGAACTGCACAAAACATTTCTTTCATTGAATCTGGATTATGACAAATATTTTTCTGTGTTTTTCGGAATATACAATAAAAAAACAATGTGAATTTCAATATGTTAACGCAGGACACAATTCAGAACCCATTTTATTGGGGAAGGATGGAAGTGTTGCAAAACTCATGGCCAAGGGTTATCCAATTGCAAATATATTTGACAACGTGCAATATGATGTGAATACTATAAAATTTCATGTGGGAGACAGGATTTTCTTTTACACAGACGGTATTACTGAAGCAGCAAATGAAGATGGACTGCAGTATGGAGCTGAAAGAATAATAAACATAATAAAGAACGACAAAAATATTCTGGAAAACTTAAAATCATCTCTGGATGATTACTGCAAGGATCACAAGGACGACTACGCTGTATTGATGGCAGAAATTATATAAAACAATTAAAAATTAAGAATGAAGAGTGAAGAATTAAACGAATGAATTGCGCTAAGGCGCAATTCCAACTATCAATTCTTAATTCTTAACTCTTAATTATTCATTAAATAATGGGGGTTGGAATGGAAGATATTGTACTTGATTTAAATGGAAGCTTTATTGCTTTGGACGAGATGAATAGTATAAAGACGGAAATAATGAATGCCCAGGAAACACTGCTTGACAAAAAAGGCATAAGCAGCGAAATGACAGGCTGGATTGACTTCATGGATACAATGGACAAAAAAGAATATGAAGAGATTAAGAAATGCGGAAAGTTTATAAATGAAAACTGCGATGCTTTTATAATTCTTGGAATAGGAGGGTCTTATCTGGGAGCAAAGGCGGCTATTGAAGCTGTGAGAGGTGATTTTCACAATGAACTTAAAAGTCCTCAAGTTTATTATGCAGGACAAAACCTTAGCGGAGCATATTTAAAAAAGTTAATAGAAGTAATAAAAAATAAGGAAGTTTGCGTAATTGTAATTTCAAAATCAGGAACAACCCTTGAAACAGCCTTGTCGTTCAGAATAATAAGAAATCTCATGGAAGAAAAATACAAGGATGAAGCAAAAAACCGAATTTTTGCAGTGACAGACAAAAATAAGGGCGCATTGAAAACAATGGCTGATCTTAACGGATATAAAACATTTGTGATTCCAGACGACATAGGAGGAAGGTATTCAGTCATTACGCCGGTAGGGCTTCTTCCAATGGCTGCAGCAGGAATAAACACGGACGAATTTATAAGAGGCCTTAAATCCGGAAGAGATGAATACACAAAAAGAGATTTTCATGATAATATATGCTGCCTTTATGCAGCTGCAAGAAATATACTCAATAGAAGAGGAAAAGAAATTGAAATTCTTGTAAATTATGAACCATGCTGCATATCCATAGCAGAATGGTGGAAGCAGTTGTTTGGAGAAAGTGAAGGAAAAGAAGGAAAGGGAATATTTCCGGCAAGCCTTAATTTCACTACTGATCTGCACTCCATGGGACAGTTTGTTCAGGATGGCAGAAAAATAATTTTTGAAACAACGATTTTTGTTGAAAATGCAGGAGATGACATGGAAGTTCCCATTGACGGGGATGATTTTGACAAGTTAAACTACATAGCAGGCAAAAAATTAAGTTACATAAACCAAAAGGCATTTGAAGGAACATTCATGGCACACTCTGAAGGTGATGTTCCGGGAATTATAATAAGAATTCCTGCCATGAACGAGTTTTACCTGGGAAAGCTTTTTTACTTTTTCATGATGACCTGCGGTATAAGTGGGTATACTAACGGTATAGACCCGTTTACACAGCCCGGAGTTGAAGCATACAAGAAAAACATGTTCAGACTCCTTGGTCGTCAGTAACAGTAAATATGCTACATAACCAGCATGCAACACAAAAAACGAAAACAAGGAGAACATATGATAAAATTAGGAGAAATGCAAGAGCTAGTAATAGCTAAGAAAGTTGAATTCGGAGTATACCTGGTAAGCCCCGACGACGTTAGAGGAGAGGACAAAATTCTGCTGCCGCAAAAACAGGTGCCGGAAGATGCACAATCAGGAGACAAAATAGCCGTATTTGTGTACAGGGATTCAAGCGACAGAAAAATAGCAACTACAAAGAGACCAAAAATAGTGATGGGTGAAATTGCATATTTGAAGGTTGCAGAAATGTCAAGAATAGGAGCATTCATGAACTGGGGTCTTGAAAAGGACTTGTTCCTTCCTTTCAAGGAACAGGTTGGAGACATAAAGCTTAACGGTGAATACTTAGTAGGGCTTTATATTGACAAGTCAGACAGACTTTGTGCAACTATGAACCTGTTCAAGGTTTTGAGAACCGATTCTCCATACAAAGTAAACGACATGGTTAAAGGAACAGTGTTCAGCCTCAAGAGAGGACTTGGTGCAATGGTTGCTGTTGACGGAAAATATCTTGGACTCATTCATGAAGGTGAAATATTAAAACCCATGAGACCGGGGGATGAAGTAGAGTTAAGAGTGAGCAATGTTAAGGAAGACGGCAAACTTGATTTAAGCCTAAAGGATGCCCCAAGACTTCAAATTGATAAGGACGGCGAAAAGGTATTAAGCGTATTGATGAAAAACAAAGGCCAGTTAAAACTAAATGACGAAAGCAGTCCAGAAGCAATTTACGAAGCACTGAACATGAGCAAGGGTTCATTTAAAAAAGCAATAGGAAGGCTCATGAAAAAGGGGATAATAGATATCACCAGGGAAGGCATACGCCTTGCAGAAAAAAAATCCGGATATGAAAACAAAAATCAGGGGCCAAAGTCAGACTACAAAAATGTCGACAGAAATAATAAAAGAACCAGCAGGAGCAATGACAGCAGAAACTCCGGCTATAAAACAAGTGACAACAGAAACATGAACAAAGACGGAGAAAGAAAAAGTCACAGTAATTTCAAAAACAATGAAGTGAGACAATCATACAACGACAAAAATAAAGAAAGAAACAGCACAATAAACAAAAGAAAATAAGCTCAGTATTGACAAAAATACTTTAAAGAAGTACTATTTATAGTGCATATGCATAGGAAGCAAGCATATTTATAATTTATTCCAATGAAAAAATACATACGCAAAAGGAGAAATAATATGTCTACACCTCACAATAATGCTGTCCAAGGTCAAATAGCTGAAACAGTGCTTTTACCTGGGGACCCTTTAAGAGCAAAATTTATCGCTGAAAATTTTTTAAGCGATGTTGAACAGTTTAATGCAGTAAGAAACATGTTTGGATATACAGGAACCTACAACGGAAAGAAAGTGTCAGTAATGGGCACAGGAATGGGTTGCCCATCCATAGGTATTTATTCTTATGAATTGATACACATGTATGGTGTTAAAAATTTAATAAGAATCGGTTCATGCGGAGCATATGACCCTAATTTGGAGCTGTTTGACATAGTTATTGCAATTGGAGCAAGCACTGATTCAAATTACGCTTCTCAGTACAATTTGCCGGGAACATATTCAGCTACTGCATCATGGGATTTGCTTTCAAAAGCAAAACAAGTTGCTGATGAAAACAACATAAAGGCAACTGTAGGAAACATAGTTACTTCAGACATATTCTACCATGATGAACCTGAATCATGGAAAAGATGGGCTAAAATGGGTTGCATTGCAGCAGAAATGGAAACATATGCATTGTACTGCAACGCAAACAGAGCTGGAGTGAATGCACTTACCATACTTACAGTATCAGACTCAATAGCAAGAGAATCAGAAACTACAGCTGAACAAAGAGAAAAAGGATTCAAGGACATGATGAAAATTGCCTTGGAACTGGCATAACAAACGTATCAGAAAGGAAGTTGTATGAAGAAAGCTTGGGAATTAGCGTACGATATATATTCCAACGCAAAGCCTTCGGTATTAAGTTCTGAAGAGCAGGGCTGGGGCGCATTGAAGGAAGTTTCAAATTTCTATGACAATTTGTTGAGCCTTGACTGGTCAAGCAATGTTCCGGGTTCCGGAGCTCCAGAAAAAATCATGGTTGCATCCATACAAGCGTTGGAAAACAGAGGTTATAAAGTTGACAGAGCTTATGGGCTCCTGGAAGAAGGAATGAAAGCTCATGCTGATGGCGACAAAGTACGACTGCAGAAAATTTCAGCAGAAATAAAAAATGAATTCATGAATGCCAAGAAAGACGAAGCGTCTCCTTATTGGCAATATAAATTTTACAACACATTCGAAGAGTATGAAAAATCTGTAGAATTTAAAGGTGAAGTTGATGTTGACATAAATAGTGAAACGTTTAAAGACAGCATCAGGGCAGCATGGATGTCCCAGCTCATAGGGGCTGCCATGGGAACTATGGTTGAAGGATACACATCTGAAAACCTTTATAAAGCTTTCGGGGACGTAAAGGACTACATAAGAGAACCAAACACTTACAATGACGATATAACATTTGAATTAGCATTTCTTGATGCTTTCAAAGAAAAGGGATATGCTGTAACCAGCAAGGATATTGCCCTTTCTTGGATTGGGCTCATACCATGCGGATGGTCAGCTGAAGAAATTGCTTTAAGAAACATAAGAGCAGGATTTATGCCTCCGGAAAGCGCAAGCTTCAATAATCCATTCAATGAATGGATTGGTGCTCAAATGAGAGGAGCTATTTGCGGAATGGTTGCACCTGGAAATCCAAGGCTTGCTGCAAAACTTGCCTGGACAGACGGAGAAGTATCCCACATAAACAACGGAATACTTGGTGAAGTATTCAATGCAGTGATGACATCATTATCTTTTGTAATGAGTGATGTAAAGGAAATAGTGCATACTGCAATTTCATCCATACCGGAAGACAGCGAATATTATTCTGTTGTAAAATTTGCTTACGATAGCTGCCTGAAACACAGCGACTGGCATGATGCTCTTAAGGACTGCCAGGAAAAATATATAAAATATAACTGGATTCACGCTTATCCAAATGCGTGCTGTGAAATAATCGCGCTCATGTACGGCGACGGCGATTTCGACAAAACACTTAACATAGTAACAATGTGTGGAATCGATGCAGACTGCAATGCAGGCATGATTATGCCTGTTTTGGGAATTCAAAAGGGAATGCGTATCATTCCAAAACGACTAATCGTTCCGGCATTTGACAAACTTGTGACCTATATGCGCAGTTACGAAGAAATCATGCTTGATGATTTAGTCAATGATACTTTAAATTATATTACAAAAGCAAAAAGTAGGAGGAACTAAAATGAAAAAAGCACTATCTTTGTTACTTGTAGTCATGATGATTTTCTCTTTGGCCGCATGTGCAAAACAAGAAACACCTGCACCAGCACCTTCAGGTGAAACACCGGCTGCAGAAACACCAGCAAAGCCATACAAAGCTGCTTTGTTGTTAAACGGAACTTTAGGAGATAAATCATTCTTTGATTCAGCTAATGAAGGACTTCAGAAATTGAAGGATGAAGTAGGCGCAGACGTTTTTGATTTTAAAGTTGAACAAATGGGAGCAACTGCTGCTGATGAGCCAAAATGGACACCAACATTGCTTGACTACTGCGAAAGCGGAGAATATGATGTAATAATCATAGGAACATGGCAAATGATTGAAGGTTTGGCTGATGCAGCTGAACAATTCCCTGATCAGAAATTCATGTTCTTCGATGAAACATTTGATTTCACTTCAGGAGATTACAAAAACATTTATAACGTTCTTTACAAACAAAACGAAGTTTCTTTCTTGGTTGGAGCTGCTGCAGCTATGATGACAACTGATGAAAGCCTTCCAATGGTAAATCCTGCAGATAAAACAATCGGATTCCTCGGCGGAATGGAAAACCCAATAATCAACGACTTCCTTCTTGGTTATATTCAAGGAGCAAAGTATGTTGAGCCAGATGTAAAAGTTGCTATAGCATATGTAGGTAACTTCTACGATTCAGCTGTTGGTAAAGACCTTGCATTGGTTCAATACCAAAACGGCGCTGACGTAGGATACAACGTTGCCGGAGCAGCAGGATTAGGACAAATCGATGCAGCTGCTGATGCTAAAAAATATGCATTCGGCGTTGACTCAGACCAGGCTGCATTGTTGCCTGAAAAAGCAGAATTCATACCTACATCAGCTCTTAAAAATGTAGGAAACTCTCTGTACAGAGCAATTAAGCTTGACATGGAAGGAAAACTTACATACGGCGTTGCAGAATCTTTAGGTTTTGCTGAAGGCGGAGTTAACCTTGTAAAAGATGCTCACTATGAAGAAATGCTTTCTGAAGAAATCAGAACTAAAATCGATGAATTAGAAGCAAAAATCGTAAGCGGAGAAATAGTTGTTGATTCAGCTTTAGGAAAAACTACTGAAGAAATCGAAGCTATTAAAGCATCTGTAAAATAATTTATTTCCAGTTTAAATTAATCAGTAACAAGTAATACTGATTTAAATATTGGTAAATTAACAGTCAGGCTTAGCCTGACTGTTAATATAATTAGCTGACAAACAAATCCGGCGAGGGCCAGATTATTAATAATTAACAAATGCTGACTATAACTAGCTGTCAATTGTTAGTTATTAATTATATAAAACGGAGGTAACAATGAGCGAAAAAGTGCTGCAAATGAACAATATTATGAAAATATATCCAAATGGGGTAGTTGCAGTTGAAGACGTGACATTTGAATTGGAAAAGGGAGAAATCCATGCTTTGCTGGGAGAAAACGGAGCAGGCAAAAGCACACTTATGAAGGTCTTGTTCGGAATAGAAGCTCCGGAGCAAGGAAAAATAATTTTAAACGGCACTGAAACTACAATAAAGTCTCCTCAGGATGCTATAAAAAAAGGTATAGGAATGGTACATCAGCATTTTATGCTTGTTCCTTCGTTGACTGTTGCTGAAAATATTGTTCTTGGAACAGAACCTAAAAAAAGAGGAACGTTTATAGATATGGATAAAGCTGTTGAGCTTTCCCAGGAGATTGCCGAGAAATATAATTTTGAAGTGGATGTCAGAGAAAAGGTAGAGGAACTTCCTGTAGGAATCAAGCAAAAGGTGGAAATACTCAAGGCTCTTTACAGAGGAGCCGACATATTGATACTGGATGAGCCTACAGCTGTTCTTACTCCGCAGGAAACTGACGAGCTGTTTGTTCAGCTTAAAAAACTTAGAGAAGCAGGTCACACAATTATTTTTATTTCTCATAAACTTGATGAAATCAAGGAAATATGCGATAGGGCCACAATCATGCGAAACGGCAAGAGCAAGGGAACTTATTTTGTAAAAGACATTTCAACTAAAGAGATGTCAAGGCTCATGGTTGGAAGAGATGTTGTGCTCACATTTGACAAGAAGCCTCTGGACCTTAAAGAAACCGTGTTGAGAGTAAGAAATCTGTGTGTTTCCGGTTCAACGGGAGTAAAAAGAGTGAACAACTTATCATTTGACCTTAAGGCCGGTGAAATTTTCGGAATTGCCGGGGTAGAAGGAAATGGTCAAGGACATCTGGTTGAAGTGCTTACAGGTCTTTCTAAAAAATACATGGGAGAGATTTCTGTTTTTGGAATGGAAGCTAAAAAACATTCTATAAAAGAAATAAGAGAACTTGGCATGGCTCATATTCCCGAAGACCGTATGACACTGGGATGCGCAAAAAACATGAACATAATGGATAACATGTTTTCAAATCAATATGACAGCCCTGAATATTCAGGTAAGGTTATGCTAAAGGGCAAAAAAATCGAAAAAAGAGTCAATGAACTTATAAAGGAATATCTTGTGAAGTGCAAATCTTACAAGCAAAATGTGGGAATGCTTTCAGGAGGAAACATTCAAAAGGTTGTTGTTGCAAGAGAATTTTCTACAAATCCTAAAATTATTATAGCAAACCAACCTACACGCGGTATTGACGTTGGAGCTGCAGCATTTATAAGACAAAGAATAATTGAATTCCGTGAAGCAGGCAGTGCAATAATACTTATTTCTGCAGACCTTAATGAAATTTTGGAACTAAGCGACAGACTTGCTGTTATATATAAAGGACAATTTGCAGGCGTGTTCAATGACGTTAAAAATGTTACAGAAGGCGAACTGGGCGAATACATGCTTGGTATTAAAAAAGACGACAAATTGGAGGGAATAATATATGAACAGTAACACAAAGTTTAATGTGCTCAGGACTGTACTGTCAGTAGGTATTGCACTTTTAATATCATTCGGCATAATATTCTTGACCAGCAAGGAACCGGTCAATGCCATAGTACAGCTTTTAACAGGGCCGCTGCAGAGTCAGAGACGTTTCGGCAATGTTATTGAGGCCATGATCCCGCTCATATTCACAGGTGTAGGCGTGAGCATCATGTTTGCAGCAAATGAAATAAACCTGGCCGGTGAAGGCGCTTTTCATTTAGGAGGACTCGTTGCAACTTATGTTGCCCTCAATACAACTCTTCCTTCAGGAATAAGTCCCCTTGTATGTATTTTGGCGGCAGGATTTTTCGGAGCAATGGTTACTACAGTACCGGCGGTTTTAAAAATAAAGACTGAATCAGACGTCCTGGTATCATCTCTCATGATGAACTATTTGATATTATATTTTGCAAACTATGTGCTGAGCAATTTCTTAAGGGATCCAAATGCAGGAGCAGTTGTTTCATTTGCTGTTCCCCAAGCAACACAGCTAAACACAATATTCACTGGCACAAGAATTCACATAGGACTGTTTATTGCTCTTGCAGTGGCAGTGTTCGGATACATCTTCATGTTCAAGACAAGAATAGGTTATGAGCTTCGCCTCACCGGTGAAAACAGATCATTTGCCAGATACTCAGGTATCAATGTTATCAAAATAACACTGATTTCACAGCTTCTTGGCGGATTCATATTCGGTATAGGTGGCGGAGTTGAACTTCTTGGAATGTACAACCGCTTCACATGGACTTCACTGCTTGGTTATGGATGGGATGCCATCATCATAACAACGCTGGCTAAAAAGAATCCTCTTTATGTGCCATTTGCAGCGTTCTTCCTGGCTTACTTAAGAACAGGAGCTTCAATTATGGCCCGTTCAACAGACGTTGTTACAGAAATAGTTACAATTACTCAGGGAATAATTATTCTACTGGTTGTTGCTGAGCAATTCCTGAGCAAGTACAAACATAAAATGATAGCAAAAGAAGCTAAGGCTACATTAACTAACGAAACGGAGGGTGAATAACATGATATTTGAAGCTATTATATCTCCTGAATTTTTAAATGCAACCCTCAGAGCAACAACGCCAATATTGTTTGCAGCACTGGCATCGGCCGTGGCTTCAAAATCAGGCATTACCAACATGGCTCTTGAAGGAATTATGCTGTTTTCGGCACTTTTCGGTGTAATATTCAGTGCAGCATTTCAAAGCGCATGGATGGGACTTTTGGTTACAATGATTATAGGTGGTTTCATAGGATTTTTTCTGGCATTTTTCGTATTGAGGCTTAAGACTGATGAAATACTTGCAGCAATTGCCATAAACCTTATAGCAAACGGAGCTACAATACTAATTCTCTTGGCAGTGTCAGGAGACAGAGGAGTATCATCTTCAATACAAAGTTTGCAGATTCCAAGAATTCCCATACCTGTAATAGAAAACATTCCGTTTTTGGGAAGGGTTATTTCAAACCAGAACATTTTGACATATGTTTCTCTCATAATGGTTGTAGTGGTTCACATGTTCCTGTATAAAACTCCATTGGGATTAAGAATAAGGGCCGTTGGAGAAAATAAAGACGCTGCAGAATCTGTTGGTATAAGCTCAAAGAAAGTTAAGTACATTTCACTTATTATAAGCGGAGTTCTTGCTTCCATAGGAGGTTTCTTCCTTTCAGGCGGATACCTTACATATTTCACAACAGGAATGAGTGCCGGCAGAGGTTTTATAGCTCTTGCTGCTGCTTCAATGGGTGGAAACACTCCAATAGGAGCATTCCTTGTATCAATTTTATTCGGAGCTGCACAGGCTTTTGCAAACATACTGCAGCTTGGGTCATGGCCTTATGAACTCATACAAATGCTTCCATATTTCGCAACATTGTTGGGACTTGGAATTTACAGCTATATAAGAATGAAGAAAAGACAAAGACTCACAGGAAAGTAAATTCAATTAAGAATGAAGAGTTAAGAATTAAGAATTGTGGGAGATTTGTGCTTAGGCACAAATCTTTCAATTTAATTTTATGTACAATCGGAGGAATAATGAAAAAGAGAAACATTATAATAGACTGCGATCCGGGAATCGATGATGTGGTAGCTCTTTGCTTTGCAGCAGCAAACAATGACAAATTTAATATCCTTGGAATAACAACCGTGGCAGGAAATCAGACTATAGATAAGGTTACAGACAATGCACTTGGACTCATGTCATTTTTAAACAGCGACATAAAGGTTGCTAGGGGAGCAAAAGGACCGCTTATAAGAGAAAAGAGGCCGGCTATTAACGTCCATGGAGAAAACGGAGTTGGAGATTACCAGTTCCCCAAAACTAAAGAACTTTATTCCAACAATGCAGTAACATTTTTAAGAGATACAATAATGGCTTCAGAAGAAAAGGTGACTTTAGTTCCTGTTGGACCGCTTACAAACATAGCTCTTCTTATAAAGACTTTTCCGGAAGTTATGGACAAAATAGAAATGCTTTCAATAATGGGAGGAGCCGTTTGGGGCGGAAATACATCAGGTACTGCAGAATTCAATGTGTGGGCTGACCCTGAGGCTGCAAGAATTGTCTTTGATTCTAAACTTCCAATTGTCATGAGCGGCCTTGATGTTACTCACAGCTGCGGACTTTTCAGGGAAGATGTCAACAACTTGTTGAAAAGTGAAGGCAAAGTTACTCGCATGTGTGGAGAAATTCTAAATTTTTACTTTAAAGGCGACCATGTGAAGAAAGGAACATTCACTCCCATACATGATGCATGTGCCCTTATGTGCCTCATTTATCCTGAGCTTTACAAATCAAGACATATGCCTGTTCAAGTTGACTGCTCAGAGGGCCTGAACAGAGGAAATACAGCTTGTGATGTAAGAGAATGGATTGATTACGACGAAACATATCCTAAGGTTTTGCTGGATGTTGATCTGGAAAAATGCAGGGAGATTTTGCTGGAAAGTTTATATAATCTTGATAAAATTGTTAAATAACAAGGGAGGAATAGTAATGGGAAAAACAGTAGTTGTGGGCAGCATAAATGTGGACCTGGTATTCACTTCTGAAATAAGGCCTAAGGCAGGAGAAACTGTAATGGGCAGCACATTTTCAACCATACCTGGAGGCAAGGGTGCTAATCAGGCTGTTGCAGCTAGCAAGCTTGGGGCTTCAAGTTGCATGGTGGGCTGCATTGGAAACGATCAAAACGGTGAATTTTCAATTAATAATTTAAACCTCATGAATGTTGACACTTCCTGCATCGAAAAAACTGACAATGCCCCTACAGGAGTTGCAAACATTGTTGTTGCTGAACATGACAACAGCATAATAGTAATTGCAGGAGCTAATTATGAAATTACAAAAGAGGACATAGACAACTGCAAGGATGTTATTCTTTCTGCAGACATAGTACTTCTGCAGCTTGAAATTCCTCTGGATGTTGTTGAATATACTGCAGATATGTGCAGGAAAAACAATGTGAGAGTTTTATTAAACCCTGCTCCGGCAGTTGAGCTTCCAAAAACACTCATAGAAAATGCAACATATATAACTCCAAATGAGCATGAACTCAACATTATTTTAGGAAAACAAAACAATGTTGATGAAACCATAAAAATGTATCCCAATAAAATTATTGTTACAATGGGTTCAAAGGGAGTTAAATATTTTGACGGAAGTGAAATGAAGATTGTTCCTTCATACAATGTTGAAGTTGTAGACACCACAGGAGCTGGAGACACATTCTGCGGAGGGCTGGCTGCAGCATTGGTAAGAGGAGACAAACTTGAAGATGCTATTAAGTTTGCTAACAAGGCAGCAGCAATTTCCATAACAAAGCTTGGTGCACAAAGCGGCATGCCCACATTGGAAGAATTCAATAATTTTAAATTTAAGTAAAATAAAAAGCGCATACTAGTATGCGCTTTGACTTTTGACAATTATTTTATAACTGTTACGTTTGCAGCCTGTGGACCTCTTTGACCATCCACAACTTCAAATTGAACATCTTGGCCTTCTTCTAAAGTTTTAAATCCGTTAGAAGCAATAGCTGAAAAATGAACAAATACATCATTTCCATCTTCACAAGAAATAAATCCGAATCCCTTTGCTGAATCAAACCATTTAACTTTACCTGTTTTCATTAAATCCTCCGTGTTTTTAAATTAAATTTAATTATTAATGAAAAAGAACTACATTGTAGTTCTTATCATGTTTCATTGAAATACCAATATTAATATAAGTAATTGCTATATCTATATTAATTATTATTTCTAAAAAACAAATACTACGCTACAGTAACGTTGCTAGCTTGTGGACCTTTTTGTCCATCAACGATATCAAAGTTTACCTTTTGTCCTTCTTCTAATGTTTTGAATCCATCAGATACGATTGCAGAGAAATGTACGAATACATCTTTGCCGTCATCGCAAGAAATAAATCCAAAACCTTTCTTAGAATCAAACCATTTAACTGTGCCTGTTTTCATTAAAAAAATCCTCCGATATTAAAAAAGATACATGTATTATAACAATTTTTTTTGTAAATTGCAATACATATTTATGAAAAAAATCCGAAAAAATTCGACTGTGCAAAAGAACTAGAATTTAAACTATAGTAAAAATTATTACATGTCATGAAAATGTTTTTATATAACGAATAGAAAGTGCATATTACGCATATTTATTTATATAATTTTTGCAGAATACCAATTGAAATAAATGTAAAGCTTTGATATAATTATTTGGTATAATAAATCACAGATACCGTAAAAATATAAGGTGAACTCATGATAAGACATTTCTTAAAGATTTTTTTTGCTTCACTTGTTTTAATTGCAATAATTTTAAGTGTAACAGCTTTAGGATATATAATTATAATCGACAAGGACATGGTTATAGGTTCAATTAAGGGTGCAGAAACTGACAAAAATGAACAAGAAGTCATGTTTTATGAGTCAAGCACATTTAATTATGAAAGCGAAATAGGAAGGGCTGCAAGAAACAGCAAAAGATTCAATGTTCTTCTTGTAGGGCTTGAAAATTCAAGATCAGACACCATAATGCTTGCCAGTTATGATACAGAGAACAAGACTGCTGATTTGATTTCAATTCCAAGGGATACATACTGCCCGAGAAATGCAGATGACAGTCCTGATTTGAAAAAGATAAATGCAGTATACGGTCAGGAAGGAATAGAAGGACTTACATCAACCGTACAGGATTTATTGGGAGTACCACTGGAAAAGTATATTATAATTGATTATGAGGCTTTGGTTGCCTGTGTGGACCTATTAGGAGGCGTAGAAGTGAATGTGCCGTTTCATATGCAATATTCCGACCCATATGATGATCCGCCGTTACACATAGACATACCTGAAGGAACACAGATTTTAAACGGAGAACAAGCTTTAAAATATGTAAGGTTCAGAAAAGGATACAGCAATCAGGATTTAGGAAGAATTCAGGCTCAACAGGAATTTTTGAAATCCGCTTTAAAAAAAGCGCTAGGACTAAAACTCCCTTCTTTAATAAAGGAAGCTTATTCATATATTGAAACAAATGTAACAGTTACGGATTTAATGAGCCTTTCTGGTGATGTAATAGGATTTTCAGCAGACAAAATAAGCATGAATACATTGCCTGGAATGGAGACACCTTTAGAAGGATTGTCATTTTACATTCCGGATGAAGATGGTATAACAAGTATGGTTAAAGATATGTACAAATCTAAAAAAATTACAGATAATGGCACAACGGGGGACACAGAAACAAAGACAAATTAATATGCAATCAACTGAAAGGTGGATAATAAATGAAACAATTTATAAAGATATTTTTCTTATGGCTGGTTATATTTACAGCTGTAATTTCAACCGGAATTTATACTTACGCTAAATTTGCTTATCCCGATAGTCAAGTAGAAAATCTTCCCGGTGAAGAAAATCAAACTGCTGACGAGGATGAAAACACTGAATTTGATACACCGTTGGAAAAAGCAATACATGAAAGCAATCGCATAAACGTGTTGGTTGTTGGGCTTGAGGGAACAAGATCAGACACTATAATGCTTGCAAGCTTTGACAGAAAAACTAAGGAAGCTGATATTATTTCTATTCCCAGAGATACATATTATTTCAGAGAAGGATACTCAAAATATGCTGACACGCAAAAAATAAATGCAGTATATGGCATGGAAGAAGAAGGCATAAAAGCACTTGTAAAAGCAATTGAAGAACTTACCGGGCTTCCCATAGACAATTATGCCACAGTTGACTATGACGGAGTAAGGGCTGCCGTAGACGCCATAGGAGGCGTGGAAGTGAACGTACCGTTTCACATGAGATATACAGATCCTTACGCTAAACCTCCGCTTGACATCAACATAAAGCCGGGAAAACAAATAATATATGGAGACAATGCCATAGAATTTTTGAGGTTTAGAAAATCAAACTATGAAGGATATTATGGTTACGCTAACGGTGATTTGGGAAGAATTGAAGCTCAACAGAATTTTGTGAAATCAGCTGTTAAAAAAGCCATGAGCTTGAAAATCATAAACGTGATAAATGCCGTTTATCCGTATGTTGAAACAGACTTGACACTTACAAATCTTCTTGCTCTTGGAAAAGATGCAATAGGTTTCTCTACAGAAAATCTGGAAGCCACTACATTGCCAGGCACAGACAAAATGGCAGGCGGACTATCATTTTACTTTCCTAACGGCGAAGAAATGACAAGGCTTGTATATGACCTGTACGATGTAAATTTATCTGCATATGCCGACAAAGAAAATATAGCAGATGCTAATCAATGAAAAATTTAAGGTTCCTCGCCATAAACAGAGCGGAGAATCTTTTTATTGTTTTATTAAGGGGGAATAAAAATTGATAAAACCGATACATCTTAAAATAGGCGACAAGGTTGCTGTTGTTGCTCCTTCTTCTGCAACTGATTTGAAATCAGTTCAAAATGGAGAATTAAAAGTAAGGGCGCTTGGTCTGGAGCCTGTAATGTTTCCAACATGCTATACAAATTATGGACATCTTTCGGCACCTGATGAAGAACGGGCAAGAGACATAAACAATGCTTTCAGGAATGATGACATAAAAGGAATAATATGCTTAAGAGGCGGCTATGGAACTCCCAGAATTTTAGACATGCTTGATTATGACATGATATCAGAAAATCCTAAGGTTTTCGTGGGCTTTTCTGATATTACTGCTCTTCATGTTGCATTCAATCAAATATGCGGACTGACAACGTTCCACGGACCCATGGCAACATCAAACTATGCAAAAATACATGGCGAAAGAGTTGATTTTGAATCTTATACATATGAAAGTCTTGTAAAAAACCTGTTTTCTGATGCACCTATGGGAATACATAAAAATCCCAATGAAGAGCAATTAAAAAGTTATTGCAGAGGCTTGGGGGAGGGAATTCTCATTGGAGGAAACCTTACACTTCTTACTGCCTGCATGGGAACAAAGTATGAGGTGGATACAAGGGACAAAATATTGTTCATTGAAGAAGTAAGCGAACCAATTTACAAGATAGACCGAATGCTTACAACACTTGCTTTGGCAGGGAAGTTCAACCATTGCAGAGGAGTAATTCTCGGCACATTCACCGGGTGTGAAAGGGAGAAAAAAGCTTATGAGGGAGGATTTGACCTTCCATTGGAAAAAGTGATTGAAAACACAATTGTTCCATTCGGCAAGCCTGTCATTTACAACTTCAAAGCAGGACACAGCTTCCCGCAGCCAACATTGCCACTGGGAACATGGGTTAAAATAGACGCTGATTCTAAACAGGTTATATTTACTGAAAGCGGAGTTAAATGCAATTAAGAGTTAAGAATTAAGAGTGAAGATTTATTAGTCAAATATTATGCTGTCATCCTGACGCATGAAAGTATAATTTATCAGAAAAATTATTACAGGGGGAAATATGGAACCATTGTTAAGGGACACTTATGTTGAAATCAACCTGGATAACATTGCCTACAACATGAGAAAAATCAAGGAAATTGTAGGAAGCAATATTTCAATTGCTGCTGTTGTAAAGGCTGACGGATACGGCCACGGCGCATCTGATATTGCAGAGACGATTATGGAAAACGGCGGCGATTTTCTTGCAGTAGCCACACTCACAGAAGCGCTGCAGCTAAGAAAAAGATTTAAGGATTACAAAATATTCATCATGGGATATACTCCAGACGAATATCTTGAATATGTTGTAATAAACAACATTGTACAGACCATTTTTTCAATGAGGCAGGCAAAAATTCTCAGTGAGCTTGGAATGAAGCACAATAAAAATGCTCATGTACAAATAAAGTATGACACAGGATTTAACCGCCTTGGATACAAGGACTGCCAGGAAAGCATCAAAGAAATTGACAAAATATTTGATTTGAAGAATTTAGAAGTTGATGGAATTTTTTCACACTTTGCCCTGGCCGGAAAAAAAGAAGACGAAGAACAATATGAAAAGTTCATGAATGCTGTAGAGAAACTTGAAGCAAGTGGAAGGAAATTTAAATATAAGCACATTTGCGACAGCATTTCAGGCATTGATTATCCTCAGTACAGGCTTAACATGATAAGACCTGGAGCAATTGTTTACGGGCTTAAATCATACAAAGATGATTCGGTAAAACTTAAGCAGGTCATGACATTCAAGACAAGAATTTACCACATCAAGACACTGGAAAAAGGAGAAGGCTTAAGCTACGACTATTTGTGGAAAGCTGAAAGAAAATCTTTGGTTGGAACTCTTCCCTTTGGTTATGCAGACGGCTACCCCAGAAACCTCCGTGACAAGGGCTATGTTACAATTAACGGCAAAAAGGCACCAATAATAGGTGTAATATGCATGGACCAGTGCATGGTTGACCTGACGGACATACCGGAAGCAAAAGTTGGAGATGAAGCTGTAATATACGGAGATGGAACTTCTAACACAATGGATATCAATGAAGCATCAAGACTGGCCGGAACAAACAAAAATGAAATAGTGTGCCGCATTACAAGAAGGACACCAAGGGTATACATCAAGGACAATAAATTTTATAAGATTGTCAACTATTTGTTGCAGGAGTGATTATGGACATTCAAAACAGAATAAGTGAAATATATGAAGAAATTGTTGCTATAAGAAGAGATTTTCATAAAAATCCAGAATTGAGCCAGCACGAATTCAGGACACAGAAAAAAATTGAAGAATATTTGAACCTTTGGGGAATCGAAAACTTCAGATGTGCTGAAACAGGAGTGGTAGGGATAATAAGAGGACGTCGTGCCGGAACAACAGTTGGGCTTCGAGGGGACATTGACGCACTTCCCATCAATGAAAGAAGCAACACATCATACTGCTCCATAAATCCTGGAGCAATGCATGCCTGCGGACACGATGCGCACACATCCATACTTCTTGGAGTTGGAAAAATCATGAAGGAAATAGCAGATAATGATGAAAGCTTCTGCGGAAATGTGAAGCTGTTCTTCCAGCCGGCCGAAGAAACAATAGGCGGCGGCAAACGCATGGTTGAGGAAGGCTGCATGAATAATCCTGATGTGGACTATATGCTGGGACTTCATGTTATGCCGTACATAGATGCAGGAAAGGTAGAACTTAAGTATGGAAAACTCAATGCATCCACAGATACAATCAAAATAAAGATAAACGGAAAATCAGCCCATGGCGCTTACCCGGACAAGGGAACAGATGCCATAGTTATTGCAGGAAACATAATTACTTCGCTTCAGACAATTGTGAGCAGAAATATTTCACCGCTTAATTCCGTTGTAATATCCCTTGGAAAAATTTCCGGGGGAGTAAAAGACAATGTTATAAGTGATGAAGTTGAAATGTCAGGAACATTGAGAGCTCTTGATGATGACACAAGAAACTTTGTCAAAAAAAGAATAGAGGACATGGTTACAAACACAGCTGCTGCCTACGGGGGAACAGCATACGTCAATTTTTCCGAAGGTTACCAGGCACTCATAAACAATGATGAAGTTGTTGACGTAATTAAAGAAAATGCAGAAAAGGTTCTTGGAAAAGAAAACATCGTGTTCAAGGAATTCCCAAGCCTTGGGGCAGAAGACTTCTCTTATTTTTCAGATGTTGCTAAGGGTGCATTTTTCCACCTGGGCTGCGGCGACAGCAAAAACGGCATTGATTCTCCCATTCACACTGAGTGTTTCGACATTGACGAGAAATGCCTTAAAATAGGAATACAACTTCAAGTAGAAAACATACTGACTTTATTGAACAAGTAAATATCATCCTGAAAAAAGGATGAAAAAGATATAATGATGGAGGGAAAGATGAAAGTATTTATAAGTGTTGATATTGAAGGAATTACAGGAGTTACAGACTGGAGCGAAACTGAGCTTGGCAACCATGATTACAAGCAGTTTGCAGAGCAAATGACAAAAGAAACTGTTGCTGCATGTGAAGGTGCAATTGCCATGGGAGCTCAGGAAATTTTCATAAAAGATGCTCATGATTCTGCAAGAAACATAGATATCACCAAGCTTCCAAGATGTGCAAAATTAAGCCGCGGCTGGACCAGCAGCCCGGATTCAATGGTTGCAGGACTTGATGAAACATTTGATGCGGCTATTTTCATAGGATACCATTCCGCTGCAGGAACAGACGGAAGCCCCTTGGCTCACACCATGAATTTAGGAAACAACTACATGATGGTTAATGGAGAAAAAGCTTCAGAATTCACAATTAATTCATACCTGGCTGCCAACTATGGAGTGCCGGTGGTATTTTTAAGCGGAGACAAAGCGTTATGCGACACAGCAAAGAAGTTTAACAAGGGAATTGAAACCGTTGCTGTTAAAGAAGGCTCGGCAGGAGCAACTGTAAGCATAAATCCTGACTATGCATGTGACCTAATAAAAGAAGGTGTTAAAAACGGCCTTAAACATATAAATGAATGCAAAATTGCCATACCTGAAAAGTTTGAAGTTGAAATAAACTACAAGGAACACAAAAATGCAAGAAGAGCTTCATTTTTTCCCGGGGTTACCCAGACAGGATCACACACCGTAAAATACACAGCAAACAATGTGAATGATTTTTCAGTAACAAGGATGTTCATATTATAAGAGTTCTAAACCAAGTAAATAGTTAATTGACAAGACTCCTGTTAATAGTATAATTGTACTAAAAAATACTATTACAGGAGTCTTTATGTACCTGCTTATTTTGATGAATTGCTATAATTTTTAGGTGACATGCCTGTGATATTTTTAAACACTCTGCTGAAATAGTGTTGATTGCTGTATCCGACTGCTTCAGCTACTTCGTACATTTTTATTCCGGCACATTCGCTGATGATAATCTTTTTAGCATGTTCTATTCTTAGTTCTGTTAACAAATCCGAAAAATTCTTTCCGCTTTCTTTTTTTATTATCTTGCTGATATGCCCTTCACTTAAGCCGGATTGTTCTGACAAAATAGTAAGATTGTATTCACTGTTCTTATAATTTTCATTTAATAATGTCATAATTTTTTGAAAAATCAGAGATTTGCCGGTTTCATTTTTTTTGTTACTATTGAACAGTTCAGCAGCCTCTGCTATTACATTGTTAAATTCATCTGAGTTTACAGGCTTTAACAAATATCGATAAACTCCAAATTTTATTGCTTCCTGAGCATATTCGAATTTATTATACCCGCTTATTATAACTATAATAGTATTGGGAGAAATAATGTGAATTCGCTCCAATAGCTTTAACCCGCTGAGAAAGGGCATATTTATATCTAACAACGCAACGTCTATTTGATTTTTTTGAAACAATGATAATGCCTCTGCTCCGTTTCCTGCTTCATAAATATTATCAAAATTAACCTGTGTGCGATTTATCCTTTTAATAAAGTTTTTACGGATTATTTCTTCATCGTCTGCAACTAAAATATTCATAAACTCACCACCCTATAAATCAGTAGCTATAATCGGATGTTTTATCACTGATGTAAATTCTGTACACTGCTTATTATGTGTAAGATTTATACCATACTTTTCCCCAAAATTCATTTTAAGTCTTGTGTTAACGTTAAACAAACCGTATCCGTCTGTATTGTCTGGAATAAAGCTATTATTAAGTTTTAAATTAACCATGTTGAAACGTTCTAAGTTCACACTGTCACATGTGTTGGTTACATATATAGCAATCATACCATCAATACATTTCATATCCACTGAAATAAAGCCTTTAGATGACATTTGTTTTATTCCGTGATATATGGCATTTTCAACTATTGGCTGAAGAGTAAATTTCATGAATGGGATGTTGGTATCAATGTTGTGGCAATTTATCTTATAATCAAACATATTTCCGTATCTTAAAACCTGAATATTAATATAGCTTTTAAGGTGCTGAACTTCTTCACCCAGCGTAATTATACATCTGTCGTCACTTAAACCGATTCTAAACAATGTGGCTAAATTCGATATAGCATTTTCAACTTGTTCATCATCATTATCATAAGCCATTGCCTGAATTGTTTCAAGAGTATTATATAGGAAATGGGGTTTGATTTGAGAAAACAAAGCCTTGTTATCTGCCTCATTTTTAAGCCTTTCCTGAATTCTTATTTCTTTCATAAGCTTGGCAATGTCATCAGTCATTTGATTGTAGCTTTTGCCTAGACTGTTAAATTCGCTTATATTTTCATCAGGAATTATATGTTCAAAAACACCATTTTCTACATCAGCCATAGCGTTTTTTAACTTTGTCACAGGGATACTTATTATTTTTGCATATTTATTGACAGCAAAAGCTGATACCAAAAGCAAAATTGTGCAACAGAACAATATAAGCATAATTGTAAAAATGATTTTACTGTCAATAAAGCTTGTTGGTATTTCCATGATAAGATGCCATTCAGAGTTGCTGGTTATGTCTGACTTGATAAGTTTAATATTGTTTTCATCTTCTTTTGGTTTGCCTATTACAATTTCATTATCATTGTTGATGATATATGAATTGAAATCAACATTTCCACCCGCACGGCTTACTATATCTTTGATGTAATCTTCTGTCAGTGCAGCGCTGATATAACCTATTTTCTCTTTATTTTCATTGTAAACACTTGCAATAATAAGCACAATGTTTTTACCATCCGACATAGAAACAATATTTTTACTCACTATAGTATCAAGATTGCTTTCGTTTATTTTCTTATAGTATTCTCTGCTTTGCACATTAAAGTGAGAGCCATCTGTTACAAACTTTTCACCGTTAAGTGTAATAAAGCCCAAACTGTCGTAGTCTGCCTGAGAATTGTTTTTATACTCATTCAGTTTTTCAATTATTTCAGTTTTTCTTATATCGCTAAATTCTGTGTTTTTTAAGCTTGAGGCAAGCTGCTGCATTGATTCTATATTATAATTAAGCCATAAATCAATTTCACGAACTTTCGAGTTAAGCGAATTTTCAGTAAGATATTTAATATCCGGTTGAATTTTCATTTTAATTGTATATATTGACACAACTGATATAATAGACAGAATTAATGTAATCATAAGTACAACCGGTAATACTATTTTTTTGTAAAGTGATGTCATTTATTTTTGCCTCCTATATGAACAAAGCCCATATAAACAAGTATACAGGCTTTGTTATTTTATATCAATATCTATTTAATTGAATAAAAATGTGTATTCTATTTTGTTAAGTTTTGTGCTGCAATTCTGCCCATTACAACTATATCTGTAATTGCATTTCCACCAAGACGGTTTGTTCCGTGTATACCTCCTGTAACTTCACCAGCAGCATACAAATTTGGAATAATATTGCCTTCTGTTGAAATTACCTGTCCTTGCACGTTGATTTTAATGCCACCCATTGTGTGGTGTGTAGAAGGTGCTACTTTCTGGATATAAAACGGACCCTGAGAAATTGTTCTGAGTGTGCCTCCGCGTTTTAAGGCATCATCACTGCCGTCTGCAATATCATTATTGTATTCGTTTATTGAGTTTACAAAAGAATCTTTATCTATATTGAAAAATTCTGCAAGTTCTTCAAGGGTTTCAGCTTTATGAAGCAAGTCGGAATTTACAAATTCTTTGTATTCTTTTTCGTGAACTTTAGTCATATTACCAACCGTTTCAATTTCCTGACCCCATACAAGGTATGCAAATTTTTCCTCCTGTGAAGTTATCGCATTTGATATAATGTCACGTCTGCCCATTTCGTCAATAAATCTTTTGCCATCTCCATTGATGAGAATTGCACCATCAAATCTTGAGTTTGCAACGTAGGATATGATACCTGTCTGTGTGTTGCATGTAGGATATACCTGGATATATTCCATATCCACAAGCTGTGCACCAATGTCTTCGGCCATAATAATGCCATCACCTGTGCTTGCTGGTACACAAGTTGTTTTATAGTCTTCGTTGTAAGCGGGGTTATATTTAACACGCATTTCAATATTTGCGCCAAATCCACCTGTTGCAATTATAACTCCTTTATTTGAGTTGAATTTAATTTTGTTGCCATCATTTTCGGCATATACACCTACTACTGCGCTGTTTTCGTCAACAATAAGTTGAGTAGCTGTTGTGTTTGTATATAAATCAACCCCAAGCTCTTTGCTCTTTGTTTCAAGTTTTTTAATCATTTCTGTGCCTTTGTTGCCTACTGGAATAACAGCTCTTGGAACAGAATGACCGCCAAACTGTTGAATTCTGTCTTGCATAAATTCAACATGGATGTCGTTAACAAGCCAGTTATATGCATCAAGAGCATTGTTTGCAACAACACCTACCAATTCCTTATCATTGATATTGTCGCCACCCTTTAAAGTGTCTTCAATAAACTTTTCTACTGAGTCTTCAATTCCGTTTGCTATTTGAACATCACTGCCTGGAATATTAATACCACCACCGGATACCAAAGTATTACCGCCTGTCTGAGATGTTTTTTCTAGTACAACTACACTTGCGCCATTTTGTGCTGCTTCAACTGCTGCTGAAAGACCTGCACCGCCTGCACCAATAACAATTACATCATATGAATATTCACTTTTGTCAAGCTTTGTAACTGCGCTGATTTTTTCTCCGCTGTTAAGGAATTCTTCACTTGCTCCTGCTTTTGTCAAGGCTTCTTTAACACCATTAATGATTGCGTTTGAGCTAAAGGTTGCGCCTGCAATTACGTCTGCGTTAACACTGTTGTTTTCTAACATAAGCGCTGAGAGCTTTTCCATTGCAGAATCGCCAAGACCCGGTGTTTCCGAATGAGAAATAACAGTAATATTGCTGATTTTCCCTTCATTCACGGATACTTCTAAATTTACAGGACCGTTATGTCCTTGTTGAGAGGCTGTGTATGTGCCATTTTTAAGGCCTGCTGTTTCTACTGCGTCACTTTTACTGCCTGCAGTTTCAGATGTGCCATTTTGTCCGCAAGCAACAAGATTGAACATCATGAATGTTGCAAGAATAACTGATAGTATTTTGTTTTTTGTTTTCATTTATACTTCCTCCTGTTTTATAAGTTGTAATTGGTATATTTTTAACAACTTGGTTTGATTATATATTATACGGGTGAAAATTTATTTGCAATAAACTGACATTTTTTATAATAATCAGGTATTATTAAAAATTGTGAGTACAAAAGGATTAACTCAATACAATCTGTTAACATACCCTCTTAACAGATATATTTCGTTGACAAGGCCCCTGTAAATAGTATAATTGTACTAACAAATACTATTATAGGAGTTTTTATGTTTGAAAACGGTCAGATAAAAGAAGTTGAAATAATAGATATAAATCATACAGGGCAAGGCGTTGCCAAGGTTGATAATTTTGTTGTGTTTGTTGACAATGCAGTTACAGGGGACATTGTTGAGATAGAAATAGCAGAAAAAAAGAAAAATTATGCAGTTGGAAAATTAAAAAAAATCATTAAAGAATCAGAACAAAGAATAAGTCCGACTTGCAGCTATTACTACAACTGTGGAGGATGCCAGCTCATGCATCTGAATTATAATGCAAATCTTTTTTACAAGAAAAACAGAGTAATAAATGAATTAAGAAGGGCTTCTGTAAACATGGAAAATGTAAAAGTTTATGAAACCATGGGAATGGAAGAACCTTTCAGATACAGAAACAAGACTGCATTTTCCGTTGCAGAAAAAAACAAGGAAATAATCATAGGACCATATGAGCAGGGAACATACAACACAGTGAATATATCAGGCTGTATGCTTCAGACCACCGAAGCTGACAGAGCAGTGGAGCTTTTCAAAAATCTTATGATAAAGCACAATATAAAAGCCTATGACAAAAGAACAGGAAATGGAACAATTAAAAATGTAGTTGTAAGAAGCAACAGGAAAAATGAGCTCATGTTTATAATAGTCACTTCTTCTGAAAGTTTCCCGGCTAAGCAAACACTTGTTGAGGAACTTACAACCGCTATAAAAGAAATAAAGACTGTTGTTCAAAATATAAATTCCAAAAACACAAACCTTGTCATGGGACATAAAAACATAACATTGTACGGTGAAGGAACAGTAACAGACACCATAGGAAATCTTACATTCACAATTTCTCCGGAAACATTTTTTCAAATAAATCCGCAGCAAACCGAGAAACTTTATGAAAAGGCAATCCAGTATGCAGATTTAAAAAAAGATCAGGTGTGCTTTGACATATACTGCGGCATAGGAACAATATCTCTTATGGCTGCAAAAAAGGCCAAAAAAGTTTACGGTGTTGAAATAGTAGAACAGTCAATAATAAATGCAAAAGAAAACGCCTCATTAAACAACATTAAAAACGCAGAGTTTTTTGCAGGAAAGGCAGAAGTTGTTCTGCCTAAGCTCTACAAAAAAAACATAAAAGCTGATGTTGTAATTGTTGACCCCCCAAGAAAGGGATGCGAAAAGGAAGTAATAGACACAATAATAAGCATGAGGTCTGAAAAGGTTGTGTATGTTTCATGCAATCCTTCAACCCTTGCAAGAGACATAAAGATGCTTGAAGAAGGCGGCTATAGATTGTTAGAAGTTCAGCCCGTAGACCAGTTCCCATGGACACATCACGTTGAAGTCGTAACACTACTTGTGAAGGAGTGTTACGACTGAAGAAGTAGATGTAGTCTCATGTCAGGAATGTCCAAGAACACGAGCAAGGCGAAGTGTGATTGGTAACATTCTACGACTGAGAGTATAATTCTGATGACGTATTGTGGTTCAGAGGTGGAATAATTGATTAGTAGATAGTTTATATAATGCATATAAGTGATAATATAAGAATTATAAGGGGGAATCAAAATAATTAAAAGTATATTTAAGGGAACTACTCCCAATGTTTTAGAACAAGGTAATGAAAGTATTTCTATTTTAGAAGAAGTAATTATTGGTGGAATAAATCAGTATATTTGTATACGGGGAAAGAATATTAATAATCCTATTTTACTGTTTTTACATGGAGGACCAGGTGATGCGATGTTACCAGTAATGACAGGCATAAATAAAGATTTAGAAGATGATTTTATTGTAGTTAATTGGGAACAAAGAGGAGCGGGAAAATCATACTATCCTTTTAAAGAATCAGATGAAATCGGTATTGATACTTTTATATCAGATACTTATGAGTTAACAAAGTTACTATTAAAAAGATTTGATAAAGAGAAAATATATATTATGGGAAATTCTTGGGGAAGTGTCATAGCAATACAGACTGTACAACAATCCCCGAAACTTTACTATGCTTATATTGGAATTGGTCAGGTAGTTAATATGAAAGAGAATGAACAGATTTCATATGATTATACTTTAGAGCAAGCAGTTTTAAGAAATGATAAAAATGCAGAAAAAAATTGAAAGATATGGGGACAGACTATTATAATAGACCTGACTGGTTTAAATGTTTATTGTTACAACGTAAATACTTAGTTAAATATGGAGGCGCAATTTATGGGGAGAGTAGTTACCGTTGTTTAGAAAAGCATTTTCTTTCTTCACCGGAATATTCCTTAATTGATATTATAAATAGAATTCGTGGAAGTAAACAATCTTTAAAATTGCTTTGGCTAAAACTTTTAGAAGTTAATTTATTTGAAACAGCAACACAATTTGAGATCCCCATTTATTTTATAGAAGGAAGATATGACTACAATGCTCCTTCTTTAATTGCAAGTAAATATTATGAAAGTATTAAAGCGCCAACAAAAGAACTCATATGGTTTGAGAATTCAGCACATTTTCCACAATGGGAAGAACCAAAAAAGTTTCATAGTGTACTAAAAGAAAAAATAATTAAAGAAACGTATGCTTAATATAAGTCGTTTCGGTAGAGTAAATTTCAGTGGATGCAAAAGATATAATTAGAGATCCATATGTCCCAGAATTTTTAGGTTTAGAACAGACACCAAACTTATATGAAAAAGATATAGAGCAGGGTTTGATTAATCATATGCAATCGTAAGAATAATGATAAGTTTAATTAAATTTGTAAAAGTCGACAGTAAAAACCTGAAAAGATTGTGTTCACAAATTGTTTTTCAGAAATATACCCTTCCACCAAGGGGGTACTAGCTATATATGACATCATTATTGTCACCTCAACCCACGTTGAGACAGTAGTGTTGATAGAGAGAAAATAGGTTGAAATCAAGGGGGTTCATAGATTTAAATGAAAATAGAAGTGTGTTTTTATTCCCTCGGATGATGAATTGCTTCCTTAAGTACATTTTGTTAAATATTATCTTAGCTATAAATGTTATTTTTTACTATTTTTTTAGAACTTAATTGGATAAGCTTCATATTATAAAGCGAGAAGATAGTTTTCTCATAAATAAATATAGGAGTGATATTATGGAAGATAGAAAAGAAGGCATTAATATTCGTGTTAATGGCCGAGATAAATATAGATATGAAGATTCATATATGAATTCAAAGTGTCATAAGCCTAAATCTATAATTTTAGAATGTGGATTGAAACCGCAGGATGCAATATTTGAAATAGATGATGGCGAAGTTGAAGATGATCAAACTTTTGTTTTGGATCGTGTAATTGTTGATGCTACTTGCTTAGTTAAGCCTATTGTAAAAATTGAATTTTCAAGTATTGTTTTCTTTGAAGCTGAAGCTGAAGATGGAGATGAACATGAAGTTAAAGTTGATTTGCTATTTAAGTTGGTAAGAACTTGCAATGGGGAAAAAGAGTTTATTCAAAACTGGAGATATTTAAAAGGGTATGAAATAGAGAATAATATTGAAGAGTTAGAAGTAGAAATCAGCGAGCCTTTTACGGTGACATTCTGTGACAAGCCATGCTCAAGTTGCTGTGAATACAAAATGATAGTGGAAGGCAAAGATTTTGAAGGAGACTTTGAGGCATTGAGAGTAGTTAAGCCTGATTTAAGCGCTCTTGCCCAAGGTCAGTGTGATGATTAATTATCAAATAAAATCTTATTTTTCCAAGTTGACTCAATAACTAATTAAATTGAAATAGTACTGGGTGCTCACCAAAAGATGGAACATTGCAGCCTTTCACTGCAATGTTCCACTTTTTAGATAAATATAATTAGAAATGTAAACTAAGTATTTCAAAAAGTCCAGCTAAGAATTGTCAATAACAAATTTTAAAAATATTAGATATTTCAGCTGAACTAAAATAGTGTAATATTAATAAGCCTTTTGAAAAGTTGTCAAAAAGCAGAAATTTGAATATGGAATTACATTATACAGCGACGTCGCATTTCGCTTCCAGGTAATTAATTTGATGTTCTTCTGGAGTGATGATTTTAAACTCCTTTTCATCACGCAAAATGGCAAATACGATATTGCATACTTTATGCATGACGGCTCCTAGAGTCACCATTTTAGGCTTGCTTTTGCATTTTAGAAGATAATAATCACGAAGTACGGGATTATTGGCAGAGCCATCTTTGTTCTTGCTAATACTGATTAAGGTCATGGTATGAATTACCATCCTTGCAATTCGTGAGCCTCGTTTTGACATACTGACTTTAGTACCATTAAATTTACCGGATTGTTTAACTTCAGGATCCAGACCAAAGTAAGCAAAAAGCTGTTTTGGTGAACGGAATGCAGAAAAATCTCCAATTTCGCCCATAAGGCTTACTGCAGAAAGAAATCCTGCACCTTTAAAGGATTCAATGAGATGTATTTGTTTCACAAACTCGGTATCTTCGTTGGTATTCACAAGTTCATGCATATCAGTAAGTATGGTTAAAACCTCTCCTTCTTTCGTTACTAAATAATATATAGAAATGTTTTAACTGCATAGTCAATTGGCTATGACATTATTATACTAGGGGGGATATATATGAGGTGTCCGTATTGTAATAATGAAATAGAGCAAGGTTTATTACAAGGAATGCGGAGAGTAGCTTGGATAAAAAGACAGCATAAAGTTTCCTTGCTTCCAAAACAAGGAGAAGTTTTGCTAGAAAACAATACATTTAGCGACTTTCTACTTCAAGCACACATTTGTAAAAGCTGCAAAAAGATAGTGGTTGATTATTCGGATAAAGAAATTCAAGAAGGATAATTTGCCTTTTTATTATACTTGTGCGATAATAAGAAAAAGAGAAACAAATCTGGAGTTTATCTGTTATCAGTGATTGCTTCGCCTTTCCGCCTGCATGGCAATGCGTCCTGTAATATGTGCAGCAAAGACAGACCGATAAAAAATAAATAAAGCTCTTGTGCGCTTTACTTGCTGATCGCAAAAACAAATGACATGATCCGCATCACCTTGGACGGCATTCTGAAATAAGTCGGGAAACACAGCAAGAAAAAAGCGAAAGCATTCGCCGCTGCTTTTGCAATTTTACATGGGTTTCCATTGGCAAACCGTCTTGCGCATTTTGTGCTTTTTGCTGCATTTGACGGGATCTACACCGAGCGCAACACCAATGCCAGCGCCTATCTTGGAGTATCCTATCGCCACTTGACTCAAATGCTTGGCGAATTTACACAATACGGCTATTTAAAAAGAACGCAAGGTGGCTATTGCATCACAAATGAACAGGCGCTGAATCTGCTCGCCGATGAATTGAATGTGGAATAAACGGATTCATCATCAACGCCAAAATCAGAAAGTCGGTGAATCAAATTCGACAGGGATATCAAGTCAATACCACCAACTTAGCTGAGGAAGTTCAATAGGAGACTATTATATTCGTTAGCTATATGTGGAGGTGTTTAAAATTTCAAGTAAAATTTTAATAGTAGGGTCAGGAGTCATTGGGAGTATTTATTCA
The DNA here is from genome assembly GCF_000309315.1 of Sedimentibacter sp. B4. Lineage (NCBI taxonomy): Bacteria > Bacillati > Bacillota > Tissierellia > Sedimentibacter > Sedimentibacter sp. B4. The sequence goes on along the minus strand of NZ_CANG01000959.1, from coordinate 190,415 downwards.
TTAAAATTTTCTAATGCTGGATTCAATGTAACTATTCTTACAAGAGGAAGCAGATTGGAGCAGCTAGAAAAGAATGGCTTGCTTTATGAAGATAATGGTAATATTTCAAAGGCAAATGTAACCGTCATCTCAAAACTTAGTGATGATGATTTATATGATTTCATTTTTGTTACCGTACGTTTTGAACAAATAATTCAAGCTCTAAATGATATAAAATTAAATCAAAGCAAAACAATTATTACAATGGTAAATAGTCCAAAAGGGTATGATGAGTGGGAAAGAATTGTAGGCAAAGGCAGGCTGATTGCCGCCTTTCCAGGTGCAGGAGGACGTATAGAAAATGGGGTGCTTCACTATCGATTAACACCATACATCATACAGCCTACAACTTTTGGAGAGTTAAATGGAATTAGCACACACCGAGTGCATAAACTTGCCCAAATATTTAAAACGTCAAAAGTCCCTTATAATATTTGTAGAGACATGGATGCATGGCAGAAAAGCCATCTTGCAATGGTTATCCCAATGGCAAATGCAATCTACAATGATGGTGGCACTGCATATACGACGTCGAAAAACAAATTGGCAATAGAAAAAATGTGTTTGGATATAAAAGACTACTATCGTTCCTTGAAAAAGATAAAGATACCAATTACTCCTATTAAGCTAAATGCGTTTTTATTGTGTCCCATATGGCTATTAAAAATAATAATGAAAGCTCTTTATAGTAGCAAGTTTGCAGAAACTCTGATTAGTAATCATGCCAATAATGCAAAACAGGAAATGCTGCTATTGGATTTAGAATTTCAGAAAGTAGTAGATAAAAAAGTGTAAGTTGCGGATCATTGGATTTTCGCATAAAGACATTTGATTACCGCATATGATGGGAATTACATGAAGGTTTGTATACCTGATAATTAATAGTGCCAATGTACTTAAATGATACAGCTGAAATGCAATAAGTAATCGTCTACATAGAAGAAACTTAATAAAATTAGTACGGAAGAGTATTTTTCAGAAATATACCCTTCCGCCAAGGGGGTACCAGATACTTATGGCATCATTATTGTACTCTCAGGGCATGTTGAGACGGTTGTATTGATGTCTCGAATAGCTGGCACTGATTAGAAAAGTACAATTCGAAAAGGAAATAAAGTTTTAAGTTGTTGGAGGTAATTTGTGAAAAAGGAAAGGATACTTGCAATATTTTTATTGGCTGTGTTATGTTTAACATCCTGTAGCCAAAATAATACAACATCTGAATCAGTTCAACAGCGAGAACCAGAAAAAGAAACCGAGATGCCCGAAGAAATTGCTTCTGATACTGAAAAGCAAGAGGAAGATACAACTGAGAATCTGGCAATAAAATGGGATGAAATTACTGAGGATGGTGTTAATGAAGATCTTTTATACGAAAATATGGACAAAAATACCTTAGAATATGTTGCTAAAGAATTGCAGACTCTCGTTGAAGAAGAAGCTGAGGCCGAAAAAGAAAATCCGGACATAGTATTAACAGAAGGCTGGGTGCGAGTATTTGAATCTGAACATTACGCAAATGTATTAAAACTTGGCAATAAAGCAATGAAGCCGTTATATTGGATTATTTATAAAAGTACCAATGCAGGTCAGTATGAATATATCTGTGCATATGCATTATATGAAATATCGGGATATGATTTTACTGATGAAAATGGATGTCTTACATGGTCTGATTCCAAAGAATTTCTCAACGTATTTAATGAGCAGATTATACTGAAAGAGTATAACAAATAACAGTAGACTTAATAGAATATGAAAAGCAAAATTGAGTGATTTGCTTATAAAAAATAGTATATTATATTATTCATCTCATATCAAAATGAATCATACAATTTAAATAGACAGAATTAAATAATACCATCCAATGTCATTGGATGGTATTTTATATTTCTCTGCAGTAAAGCAGGTAAAGTTGATTAATGAAAAATATGGATTGAAAACACAAAATGTGTGGAATATAATAAAGATAGTCATGCTAATTTTATGTCTTGACTAGGCGGCAAGGCAAATGAAATTGCTCAAACTATTTAGAGTGAAGGTACACAAGGATAAACAAATTAAAGGAGAAAATAATGAGTTTTATTGATTGTGTGAATAATAGAAACAGTATTTTGATGGAAGGTGCACTAGGGGAAAGATTAAAAAGAGAATATAGACTGGTTTTTGATGAAGATGTGATCATGGCTGGTTTGGTATATTCAGATAACGGAAGAAGAGCTCTAAAGGAACTTTGGAGTGAATACGCCAAAATTGCAGGAATCTATCATTTGCCATTTTTAGCAACTACACCAACAAGAAGGACTAATCAAGAGAGAGTCGAAAGGTCTAAGTTTGATTCCACCCTTATTAATGAAAATGTAAAATTTTTGCGTGAAGTACAAGAATTGCAGGATGTCGAAATGTATATGGGAGGTCTTGTAGGCTGTAAGGGGGATGCTTTTACCGGAGAAGATTCATTGGATTTAGAATCATCTAAGGATTTTCATGAGTGGGAGGTCAGACTTTTCGCTGAGGCAGGAGTTGATTTCTTATATGCAGCACTATTTCCAAATGTTGAAGAAACCGCTGGCATGGCATTGGCAATAGAAAAATACAAGATACCTTACATAATCAGTTTTACAATAAAAAAGGATGGTTGCCTCATTGATGGAACCAGGATTTCTGATGCGATAAAGTATATTGATTCATTAACAGCGAACAGACCTGTATGCTATATGACAAACTGTGTTCATCCCAGAATAGTATATGAAGCTTTATTGCAACCATTTAATAACAATGAAATGGTTCATAATAGATTTAAAGGTATTCAGGTCAATACTTCGGCGCTATCATATGCTGAATTAGATAATTCCAAGGACTTAAGAGTGGCCGAGCCCACTGAAATTGCAGTAGATACGGTGAAACTTCGGGAAATCAGTCCATTTCAGATTTTTGGCGGCTGTTGCGGAACAGATAGCAGGCATATGAGTGAGATCGCAAAGAGAATATAATAAAATTGAAAATGATATTCAATGTTAAATGTTTAAGTGGATTTACGAAAGAGGTTTTTAAATATGTTGGAGGAAAGACAAGAAGAATTAATAAATAGTGTATTAGAAGATGATAAAGAAAAAATACATGAAATAATTGATAATATGTATCCAATAGATATAGCTATTATCATAGAAGAATTTGATGATGATAGTTTAATTAAATTTAATGAACATATTGATAATGAACTAATGGCTGAGATTATAGAACAGGCTAGTGAAGAATTACAGGTTAGAATTATAAAGCTGTTTGAATTCGAGTCTATAGTACATTTATTTTCTTATATGTCCAATGATGATATAGCTGATATTTTGGGTAATCTCCCTATTAAAATGAGAAAAGATTTATTGAAGATGATGAAGACGGGAGACACCAGGCAATTGCAAGAGCTGCTAGGCTATGATGAAGATAGTGCTGGTGGTATTATGACAACAGAATATATTGCCTTAAGAGGAGACTTATTAATTGGAGAATCCTTAAAAAAGATTAAAGAAATTGGGCCTAAAACAGAAGTAATTGAAACCATATTTGTGTTGAATAATAACATGGAACTAATAGGTACAGCGGATTTAAGGGATATATTAGTTGCACCTGAAGATGAAAAACTGATAAACATTATGAATGATAACATAATCACTGTCTATCCAGAAGAGGACCAGGAGAAAGTATCATTGCTTGTTTCAAAATACGATTTAAAGGCTATTCCAGTAATAAATCATAAAAATTCTCTGCTTGGCATTATAACTGTAGATGATATTATTGATGTTATAGTGGAAGAGCAAACAGAAGATATATTAATGATGGGGGGCGTAAGCAAGGAAGAGAGAGTAGATAGTTCTCTTGGAACTTCTATTAAAAGGAGGCTGCCCTGGTTATTTATAAATCTTGGAACTGCATTCTTAGCTGCATTTACTGTAGGTTTATTTGAAGATGTTATTGCACAAGTTGTTGCTTTGGCTGCTGCCATGCCTATTGTAGCAGGAATGGGAGGAAATGCAGGAACCCAAACATTATCAGTGGTTATAAGAAGTATTGCTCTTGGAGAAGTTAGTTTAAAACAGAATTGGAAACTGGTGTTTAAAGAAGTTGGGCTTGGTATAATTAATGGAGCAGCTACAGGTGTTGTTACGGGAATAATACTTTATATGAAATATAACAATCCTTATCTTGGACTCATTATCTTCGCTGCAATGATTGGAAATTTAGTAATAGCAGGTTTCTTTGGATTTATAATCCCTTTGTTATTGAAGGTGTTTGGTGTGGATCCTGCTTTAGCTTCAGCAATATTTTTAACAACAGCAACTGATGTTTTTGGATTTTTCTTATTTTTGGGGTTAGCGAAAATGTTTTTGCCATTTTTATTGTAAAGATTAATAGCTATGGAGCCACAATTTCAAACTACACAAAACAACATTTAAAATATATGAAGAAATGGACATGGAGAACCGTCACTATTGTCCAGTTATTTTATACAATAAAAAAGGAGCGTAAAAAACAATGTGGAAATGCCCGAAATGCGGACGATCATTCAAGAATCATAATCAAGACCACTTCTGCGGAGAGTCGCCTAAAACAATTGACGAATATATTGCTGCACAGACTGAAAGTGTTCAGCCACTGTTGAATCAAGTGCGAGATACAATCCGTGATGTACTGCCTGATGCAGAGGAACGTATATCATGGAGAATGCCAACATTTTGGCAAAAACATAATATCATTCATTTTGCTGCATTTAAAATGCACTTGGGGCTGTACCCAGGTGATAAGGCAATGGAACATTTTGCAGACAGATTAACAGAGTACAAGACAAGCAAGGGTGCATTGCAGCTGCCTTACAACAATCCTCTTCCGTTGGAGCTAATTGCAGAGATTGCCAAATGGTGTTATGAAACAGGAAATCACCACTAACCTTAGGTAAACTTAGGGGACGGTTCTCACCGGTCACTTATTACAATGTGACTGTGGTCATGTAGAACCGTCGCCTGTGACTTTACCACTTACATTACAATTTAATTAGGTTTATGGACGATTAGAAACATGCTAGAATCATCCACCTCTTGTACTTCATAGGGGTATCCCAACTCTTCGCCAATTTTTTCAAAATCCTCTGATGAGTGGAACGTAGCTTTAAAACCACCATTGCAGACAATCACACCGTCTTTGGTTTTCGTGTAGTCAATTTCACCTAAAAGCCCTTTGGAGGCCTGTTCCTCAAACCATTTCAGACGAGTATTCCAAAATTTAGTGCTGTAACTGCTGAAATAAGCTGTTCCACCTGGTGCTACATTATCAAGAATTTTGTGAATGACAGCGGAATCAGCACGCATGGCAGACAATCCGTTTTGCAGGCACAAAATAACATCAAAGGGCTCAGAAAAATGTATCTGTTGAACATCCATCTCAACTATGATGGCGTTGGGGCAGTCCTTGAGATAATCCTTGCTTAACTCAACGCTTTCAGACGAGATATCTATCCCTACAATAGATCTGCAGCAGGGAGATAATTCCTTAATAATTCGGCCGTATCCGGCTCCAAGCTCCAGAACACTTTGTGTGATTGATAGATTTTTCTTGACAAAATCTATCTCTGCTTTTAAATATTGCCTGACACGTGGAATTTGAGTTTCATACACCTGAAAAAGCATTTGGGAATTTAATTTTTCTGCATAGTAATTGTCCATAATTCGTATCCTTTCTCCTCATAATAAATTAGAAGCAGATTATTCTTTGTAAAATAAACTGTATGTCAAAGATAAACTTGGTATGCTATTTTAATTGTCTATATCAATATAATTATATAAATATTTTACAAATATTACAATATTTGTTTAGACATGGTGGACAGAAAAGGTTTTGCGCATTGAGAGACTGTGCATGCTATATTTTTATGTATGATTTACTGGAAATTTGTTATATAATTGAGAGTGTTTCCCAATGACTATCTAACCAAAGGAGACGAACCGTCCCCTTTGACTATTTAAATTTAACGAGGTAAATATGGCTGTAAATGTTAAAAAGGTGCGAAGGTACAATAGTGATTATAAAATGATTAAAGAATTGTACTCTCACGCCTTTCCTGATATAGAGAGATTACCCCTTGTGTTGCTGAGATTAATGGCTTTAAAACCTAATATCGAATTTTATTCAGTTTATGATGATGAAGATTTTTGTGGCCTCTTGTACATTGTGAATTATAAAGCCATGTCACTGGTTTATTATTTTGCAGTCAGAAGCGACATAAGATCTATGGGCTATGGAACTAAAGTATTGGAATGGCTTAAGACTGAAAAGAACTCCATTTCAATAATCATGGAAACTGTCCATGAAGAATGTGATAATGCAGGGCAGCGTCAACAAAGAAAAAAATTCTATCTGAAAAATGGATTTAAAGATACCGGCTATTATATGAAGGATTACAGCGGAACATTTGATATTTTGAGCACAGAGTCAGTCATTAATCCAAAAGAGTTCAAGAAGCTCATTAAACAATTTACTTTTTGGATGAGTGACCTAAAAGTTGGGAAATTTTTATCCGCTTAAAAGTCGGGCATACCATTGTTATAAACGGTTTTTGAGGAAATCATATGTCAATCCCATCAAACGGGAAAGTAAGAGAAAACTAATAACTGTTCCTTCTCTTATAAACAAGGTATTCCCGGACATAAATGTGATAATTAATGTGCTGAACAGAAATAATATATCAAATCCCATACGAACGGACATTAAATTCTTTTTTAGTCTTTTGCATAATACTACGCATAGACTCTCCAGTGGAAACTTTATGATTTCAATAGCCATAATTGCGCCTAAACTAACAGAAGCCAGACACAATCCCAACAGGAAAGCTAATGCCTTTAATAAATATGATTCAATAACAAAGCCATGAAATACATAATAAACAAAAAAGTTAATTATATAGCCATTGGCCATAGTTGCTAATATCTGAATAACATCTCTGGAGTCAAAGCTGGTTTTCCGAATGAGAAAATAAGTTACAAAAAACAGAATATTTAAAATATTAAGCATTGTTCCTACTTCAAGATGAAATAATTCTGCCATAGTCAATGCAAAGGCATTTAACATGCTTTGACCAATTCCTGCTTTTATCTGGAGAGAAATGCCCAAACCAAGCAATAAAAATGCTAATATGGAGTATACAGTGTATTTCATATATTTTGTTTTCATAATTTTACCTCTTCATATATTATTTTTAATTTATGATTATGTTATAATAAAACAAGACTATTTAATATGAGAAATATCACATATGGGGTGAAAAAATGAATCAATTTATAAATCAAATACCACCAGCAATAATTGAGAAGGGGTCTAGAAAGATATTTGTTAAACATAGCAATATTTTTAATATAAACAGCAATATAACAAGGTGCTATCTGATTCAATCCGGTATGGTGAAAATTTATATTGACCATGAAAATGGGCGCCGATCAATCCTTGATTTTGTTGGACATAATGATTGGCTGGGAGAACTTTCATTGTTTTGTGAAGAAGCGGATATTAAAGAAAACAAAGTGCTTCATGAGGTTCAATGCTTGGAATTTGATATAGCTGAATTACGACAACTGTGCAAAGAGAATGCAGAAGTTTCATTTTATTTTGCTTCATATATTTCCAGTAAGCTATTGGCCAGAAGTTACCGCATGAGCGAATATCTGAATTATTCTCTGGAAAAAAGACTGGCCTCATTCATAATTAAGCATCAAAATAACGGTACATATAACATTCCTCACACAGATGTTTCTGAGTACATGAATGTCAGTTACCGACACGTCTTACATGTAATAAAACATTTCTGTGAATTAGGTATACTGACAAAAGGAAAAGCATATGTAATTTCAGATTTTGATAAGTTAACTCAAATACAAAACAAGTGAATGCTCCCATGAAATTATGTCTTTCTGCCTTTTGAGCGTTATTTCTTTTGTAGAACAGTTAAAGAATTAAAGCATATTATCATATTAAATTAAAAATTGATGAGGTACATATGGAAAAGAACATTTCTTGGTTTATTCATAAACAAGTTGAAAAATTAATAAACAATTTAGAAAAACACAATATGAAAGGAATCTTTGTAAGGGATGAAGAAGAATTAATCAAGGTATTAACAGATTTAATTCTAGAAGGTTCTGTTGTTGGAGTAGGTGATAGTGTTACTCTTCAGGAAACAGGTGTTTTGGATTTTCTGCGTTTAGGAAATTATAATTTTCTGGATAAGTACAGAGAAGGAATAACAAGCGAAGAGAAGAAGCAAATCTATATCCAAAACTTCTCTGCTGATACTTTTATGTGCAGCACGAATGCCATTACAGAGGATGGAGTTCTTTACAATATAGATGGCAACGGAAGCAGAGTAGCTCCAATGTTATATGGACCTAAACAAGTAATAATTGTTGCAGGAATTAATAAGTTGGTTCGTAATATTGAGGAGGCTGAAAATAGAGTCAGAAATTATGTTGCTCCTATAGATGCAAGAAGATTAGGCAAAGATACTCCATGTACTAAACTTGGGTATTGTATGGATTGTAAAAGTCCAAATAGAATTTGCAATGATTTTGTAACCATAACCGGGCAATTTATCAAAGACAGAATAAAAGTAATCATTGTGGATAAATCACTTGGATATTGAAAATAGAGGAATATTTATGACTCATGAGCTGTGTATGAAATATTAATAATAAAGGGATGATATGTATTAAATATTTAGCTAATGGAATAACAATAAGCAGAATTATATCTTCAGCTTTTATGCTTTTTACAGTACCATTGTCGCTTGAATTTTACTTTCTATATACTTTTAGCGGTATTACAGACATGGTTGATGGAACAATTGCCAGAAAAATGCATACAGAAAGTAAAACTGGAGCTGTTCTGGACAGCGTTGCAGACTTAACTTTTCTATTGGTTGCATTTATTAAATTATTTCCAACCTTAAGTCATGCATTTCCACCGTGGATTATAAGTGCTGTCATTTTAATAGCAGTTGTAAGGCTTAGCGCATATGCAGTTGGTGCATTGAAGTTTCATAAATTCATTGCATTGCACACAATTGCTAATAAAATTACCGGATTTGTTCTTTTCTGTGTTCCATTTATTTTTTTAAGGATTGATATTAATATCGTAAGTATAATCCTATGTATTATAGCAGGTATATCAGCTGTTGAAGAATTGCTCATCAATATTAAGATGGTGCAGTATAACCCTGATGTCAGAAGTATTTTTGAAATATAAACAAGAGCGGGTCTTAAGTAAAAACTATTAAATTTCAAGGAGAATACCATGAATTTAAAAATTATAAATAGTACAGAAAATATTAATTGGGAAATGGTAAGTTTTATTTTGGCAAAAGCAGGATTAAGCAGCTCAGAACCTGAAATTTGCAAAAGGGCTTTCCAAGGAAGTCAAGTAACTGTATTTGCATTTGATGATGAAAATATGATTGGAATAGCTAGGGCAATATCAGATGGCGTGAAGCAAGCTGCAATATATGATGTTGCCATACTTCCGGAGTACCAGGGAAAAGGAATCGGGAAGATTATGATGGAAAGCATTATGAATAAATTGCCCGGATGTAATTTTATATTGTATGCTAATGTTGGGAAAGAAGCTTTTTACGAAAAATTAGGTTTCAGACGTCTTAAGACAGGGATGGCCAAATTCGTTAAGAAAGAAATAATGGCAAGCAGAGGATTTACAGAATAATATTTAGGATAAAAGTGTAATGCAATGTTATAAATATAACGAACCATCAGAAAATTAAACGATCTATTAGTTTCGAATATTAAATAAAAGGTCAAAATTGGTCTTTTATTTTTTTGCTACTTGACACGTACTACGTTACGCGATATAATAAATTATACTACGTGTTACGTAATAAAATGATTTGATAAAGGGAACTCAAGGAGGAATATATTGAAGGATAAAATACAAGAAACTCCGCTTACGGAAACAGCACTGCTTATATTGTTAGCCATGTACAAACCAAATCATGGTTATGGAGTAATGCAATTTGTAGAAGAGAAAACAAAAGGCAGAGTTGTTTTTGGACCTGGAACTTTATATGGAGCAATCAACAATCTTGAAAAGAAAAAGTGGATTACTCTTCATGCTGTCATTGAAGGGGAAAGAAAAAAAGAGTATGTTATTACTGATTTAGGAAAAGAACAGGTAAAGTCAGAGCTTTTGAGAATGCAAGAAGTTTATATGATAGGTATGGAAATAACAAAACTGGGGGAATGATGTATGATTAAAAAGTTTAGGATTTTTTTAAATCCAATCGAAGGACAGGAAAAATGGCTGAATGAAAAAGCAGCAGAAGGGCTTAGATTATTAAAGGTTGGAAGATTTTTTTATGAATTTGAACAATGCAAAAACAATCAATACCAATATGCTGTCGATTATATAGGAAATAATTCAAACGCTCAGAGAAAGAAATATGAAAGTTTTCTGGAAGAAGTAGGAATAAATTATTTTGAAAAGCCACTGAATATTGGACAGTTTTCCTTTGGCAAAGTGAAGTATCGCCCATATGCAAACAAGGGAGGAAAGCTGGCTACCTCATGGGGAATGATAAACAGAGAACTTCTCATTTTAGAAAAAGAATGTAACGGAAAGCCCTTTAACATTTATAGCAATGCCGAAGATAAAATTCAGGCACTAAAGGAAAGAAGAAAGCCTCACATTTATCTGTTCATATTGTTTCTTCTCATGGGAGGATACTTCACCTTTGCTAAAAGATATATGCTTGATGCTGCTTACATGAACAGTCAGAGCAATAGTTTTTCAAATAGTGCTGTATTATCAATATTGCTTGGAGTTATGGGAATAATCACTATAGTAAGAATGGTTCAGTTATCTCTATCCATAAAAACACTAAAAGAAATAGGAAATATACAAGAGTAGAATTTGTTGCAGAAAAATGCGCTGGTCAAATTTTTTTGCTTTGGTCATCAGGGACAGTTCTTACTGGCTTATTATCACATAGTTAAAATGCATTTAATGTACCCCTCATATTATTTGAGGGGAATTTTTATTTGGCATAAAAATGATAATTTAGAAGTTGAAATAACGGTAAAAAGTTGTATACTTAAAGTAGTTGTAATCATATGCAAGTTTTAATGCTTGGGTTAACGATTTCCGAAAGAGGGCGATATGATAAATTATTGGGATTAGAAATTAGAAATCAGGGGGAGTTATTTAACTATGTTTTATTTTATTGTATTAAAAGCTTTAAAAACCTTAGAAAAGGAGTTTTATTATGACCAGAAAAATAAATGTAAAAAGTACTGTTAATAAATTATATTTAAAAAAGATAGTGGCAATTGTTCTTTCAATTCTTATGTCTGTCACAGCGCTGCCCTTTAATTCTACATTGGCATTTGCCGCTGATAGTACAAATGGTGCAGGAGAGAAAAGTATTGTTATTGATTACTCAAATATTATTACTTATGCTCAGACAGTAACCGGATCATCAATTACGTACAATGGTACGGAAGATACAAAAGTTGCATTTTATTCCTCAGACTTTGTTTCCGAATGTCAAAAAACTGTGGCAGGAACATTTAAGTCCATAAAAATTCCATCACTTCCTAATTCTTCATATGGCAAGCTTTACATTGGATATGTATCTTCATCAAGTTATAGCTCAACAGTAACTGCCGGTACAGAATATGATGCAACTAACATTGGAAAAATGTCTTTTGTACCATATTCAGGATTTTACGGGACAGTTGACATTCCATTCTACGGATATAATACAAATGGAGATATTTTTGAAGGAACAATCAAGATTGTTATTGCAGAGAGAAAAGTAGATGCTGACACCATAAAATATACAACCTATGAAGAAATGCCGGCGGATTTTAAAGCAGATGATTTTGATGATGAGTGCGTTGATACAACAGGAGATAATATAAATTATGTAAAATTTACATTACCGTCTTCAAGCAGCGGCAGACTATATGTTGGATACGTATCTTCTAATTCATATGGTTCTAAAGTTGCTGAAGGAACGAAGTATTATGAAAATGATCTTGATAATATTACATTTGTTCCATATCAGGACTATCACGGCAAAGTGATTATTTCATACATAGGATACAGCGATGATGGAGAATCATATACCGGAGAAGTTGAAATAACTGTCAATCAATATGATTGGGATGCGGATCCCATACTTTATAGTACAGGTTCCTTTACGCCCTTAAGTTTCGACTCTGACGATTTCGCAGACGCCTGTGATGATGCCAACAATGAAGGCCTTGACTACGTAAAGTTTACTCTTCCTTCATCAACATATGGAATATTGTATTATGACTATACATCATCAACAAAATATGATTCAAAAGTTTCAGCCAGTACCAAGTATTATGAAAATGATCTGGATGATGTAGTCTTTGTGCCGAAATCTAATTATAAAGGAACATTTATCATTAGTTATACAGGATATGATGATGACGGAGACTCTTTTACCGGAGTAGTTAAAATAACAGTTAAAGAAGAAAGTACTGTTGCTGATACAATCAATGTTTCAACAAAAGAAGACACAGTCCTTTATTTTGATGATGATGATTTTAACGATGTATGCGAAGATGCTACCAATGAAGAACTTGATTACATAAAATTTACATTGCCTTCTTCAAGCTACGGAAGACTTTACTATAACTATTCATCACCAAGCAGTTACGGCTCTCTTGTTTCAGAAGGTACAAAATATTATTATGATGATTCACCATCATTATCAAAGGTAGCATTTGTACCTTACAAAGACTATAACGGTACAGTAACTGTAAAATATACAGGATGGAACACAGATGGAGTTAACTTTACCGGAACAGTCAAAATAACAGTCACAGCCGTTGCAGATTCAGCTGCTTCATCTTACTTCAATGATGTTACATCGAGCTACAGCTGGGCATCAGCTTCAATTGATTATTTGTTTGAGAAAGGTGTAGTAACCGGTACAGGAGGCAACAATTACAGCCCTGCTCAAAACATGATACGCGGAGATTTTATGCTGATGCTTTACAGAGCGTTAGATTTAAGTGCTTCTTCAAAAAGCAATTTTTCCGATGTACCGGCTGGCAGCTATTATTATACTGCCATAGCTACAGCCAAAGCTCTTGGCATTGCCAAGGGTTATGATGATCTTTTCATGCCTAATGCACCAATTACAAGAGAAGATGCCATGGTTCTTGTTGCAAGGGCGTTGAAAGCTGATGGAAAGACATTAACTACAGGAAGTATCAGTGATTTGAACAATTTTAAGGATAAAGGTTCTGTATCTGATTATGCAGTTTCTTCAGTAGCAACTCTGGTTAAGGCAGGCATCGTTACAGGCAGCAACTCATATCTTAATCCTAAATCATATGTAACCCGCGCAGAAATGGCAGTTATACTTTATCGTGTATTGAAGTAAGAAATTATTGCAGCAATACATGCAAAAATAGTTGAAAATATTTTAATATTAATATAAAATAAAAAGTTATATAACATATGTTTCCTCAAGCTAATAGTTTGAGGAATTTTTTTAAAATTATCTATAGCATAAATGATAGGAGGAATTATGACGTTACAACAACTAAGATATGCCATTGCAATAGCAGACTGCAATTCTATGAATAAGGCAGCTCAATCATTATTTATATCGCAGCCAAGTCTATCAGCTTCTATCAGAGACTTAGAAAATGAAATTGGTATTACTATATATAAAAGAACTAACAGGGGAATAACAATTACACCGGAAGGTGATGAGTTTCTGGGGTATGCCAGACAGGTAGCAGAACAGTATGAACTTATTAATCAAAGATATGTTGATAAAAAAAGCGTAAAAAAGAAATTCAGTGTATCAACACAGCATTATTCATTTGCAGTAAAAGCATTCGTGGAAATGGTAAAGCAATTCGGTATGGATGAATACGAATTTGCAGTTCATGAAACCAAGACCTATGAAGTTATTGAAAATGTAAAGAACTTTAAAAGCGAATTAGGTATTTTGTACTTGAATGATTTCAATAGGAAGGTAATAACAAAAATATTGAAAGAAAACAATCTGGTGTTTAAAGAATTATTTCAGTGCAAGACCTATGTTTATTTATGGAAGGGGAATCCTTTAGCCGAAAAGGATTTGATTACCATGGAGGACTTAGAAGAGTATCCTTGCCTTTCCTTTGACCAGGGAATGAACAATTCATTTTATTTTGCAGAAGAAGTGCTCAGTGCGAACGTGTATAAAAAGATTATAAAGGCAAATGACAGAGCTACACTGCTAAATCTTATGGTGGGATTGAATGCATATACATTGTGTTCCGGAATTATATGCGAGGAACTGAATGGAAATGATTATAAGGCCATACCATTGGATTCAGATGAAGTCATGAGTATTGGCTATATTGCCAGGAAAAATACAACCATGAGCCAGTTAGGACACAAATATGTGGATGAGCTGATTAAATTTAAAGAAAATGTGCTATAGTTTTTACCTATAACGAGTTGTCGGTTTTATGTATTAACACTAATTCTGCAGATTATGTATAATACAAAACATGGACGACGTAGTTACAAAAAAATAAAACAGAAAATAAGGAGAGCAAAATGCATACTGAAAAATCAATGTTGAAAGTAAATATGTTTATGATTAGCTATACCATGCGAATGCAGATGCATATGAAAATGGATGTATTTAGTGCGCCTTATGTTACCTGATTATAATTTTCTTTTAGAAAATATAGATAAAGCAGGTACTTACGGTACCTGCTTTTTGTATGCCCTACTGAATGAATTCCAAATTTGTAAGAGCGATAGTGAGCAAACAAATTTGTGAACGAGACTGCGAATTAAAATACCGGAAATGGAGGAAAAATATTGATTATATTTGAAAATGTCAGCAAGAGTTTTGAATCATATGGAAAAACAGTTGAAGCAGTAAAAAATGTTAACCTGCAAATGGAAGAAGGAAAAATACATGGAATTATTGGATTTTCAGGAGCAGGAAAATCAACATTGGTTAGGATGATTAATCTTCTTGAAAGACCAACAGAAGGTAAAGTTATTTTAGGAGATACGGAAATCACCTTACTCTCAGAGAAAAGTCTCAGAGAGGAACGAAAAAAAATTGGCATGATTTTTCAACAGTTTAATTTATTTTCATCCCGAAATGTTTATGAAAATGTTGCTTATCCGTTAAAACACAGCAAGATGAAAAAGAAAGAAATTCAGGATAAGGTAAATTATTTGCTGGAATTAGTTGATCTTCAAGATAAATCTCTTGCTTATCCATCACAGTTAAGCGGAGGTCAGAAACAGAGGGTGGCAATTGCAAGGGCCTTAGCCTACGATCCTAAAATTTTATTAAGCGATGAATCTACAAGCGCACTAGATCCCCAGACCACAAAATCAATTTTAAAGCTATTAAAGCAATTGAATGAAAAACTGGGGATTACCATAGTAGTTATTACACATGAAATGCAGGTAGTAAAAGAAATATGTGACAATGTAGTTGTAATGGAAAACGGTGAAGTGGTGGAGCAAGGAGATGTCTTTAATGTATTTGCTAATCCCGTAAAGCAAATTACAAAAGATTTTGTGGACAGCACATCAAATTTATCAAAGATACACGAATTAATCAAAGATAAGGTGTCTATTACAAAACTCAAGGAAGGTGAATGCATATTAAAGTTTACTTATCTGGAACGAAATGCTTCAGAAGCATTGGTGTCACAAATCTCCAGAAAGTTTAACCTGGATGTGAACATTATCTTTGGAAATATTGAACTGATCGGAGAGCATCCCATCGGCGGTCTCGTATCAATTGTCAGTGGCGAGGCGAAAAATATTACAGAAGCAATTGAATATCTGCGAAATAAGAATGTAGGGGTGGAGGTGATTTTAGATGCAAGGGTTTCTTAGCAGTCTTTTTCCAAATGTATTGTCGAAACTGCCGGATTTTTATGAAAGCATTTATGATACTTTAATTATGGTTGGATGGTCCGGTTCTATTTCATTTATTCTTGGGTTAGTTTTAGGAATTGTTCTGACTGTTACAAAAAAGGGAGGAATTCTTCAAAACCAAGCATTTTTTCAGATACTTGATAAAATAATTAATTTTTTTAGATCAATACCATTTATCATCTTGCTGGCAAGTCTGATTCCATTGACAAGATTAATTTCAGGAACTGCAATTGGCGTGGATGGAGCAATAGTTCCTCTGGTATTCGGTACGGTTCCATTCTTTTCAAGACAAATAGAATCTGCTTTGGCCGAATTGGACTCAGGATTGATTGAAGCAGCACAGTCCATGGGTTCCGGACCTTTAGAAATTATATTCAGGGTTTATCTAAAGGAATGTATTCCTGGTATTGCAAGAGGAACAACAATTACAGCCATAAGTCTCATTGGACTTACTGCTATGGCAGGTGCCGTTGGTGCAGGTGGCCTGGGGGATTTTGCAATACGTTTTGGATATCAGAGAAATCAGATTGACGTCACATATGCTTCGGTTATTGTGCTGGTTGGAATGGTAAGTATCATTCAAATTATAGGAAATACCATAGTAAAGAAAAATAGTCACTAATAAGGAGAGATCAAAATGGTATTAAAACCAAGAAAAGTAGTAATTATAGGAGCAGGGCACGTGGGTTCCCATGCAGGCTATGCACTGGCTTCTCAGGGGCTTGCAGAACAAATTGTATACATTGATGTTGAAGAGGATAAAGCAAAAGCACAGGCACTTGATATTTTTGATTCAACAGTCTATTTGCCCCACCATGTAAATGTAAAAGCAGGAAATTATTCAGATGCAGCGGACGCAGACTTAATGGTTATTGCAGCAGGGCCTCTGCCTGATATCAGCAAATTCCAGACAAGAATGGATACTCTTGCTGAAACAGTAGCAATCATGAAAAATGTTGTGGAAAACATAAAAAATTCCGGTTTTAAAGGCATTATTATAAGTATTTCAAATCCTGCGGATGTAGTAGCACATTATATACAAAATCAATTAAATTATCCGCCATCAAGACTGATTTCCACCAGCACAACTCTGGATTCTGCAAGGCTTCGAAGGGCTTTGTCTGAAGCAACAGGCATAGATCAGAAATCAATTTATGCCTACGCACTTGGTGAGCACGGTGAAAGTCAAATGGTTCCATGGTCGGTTGTAACTATTGCCGGTAAGCCAATTTTAGAGTTAATAAAAGAAAAACCTGAGAAGTATGGCACGCTTGACTTAAAGGCAATTGCTGCAGAAGGAAAAGCAGGCGGATGGCATGTTCTTAAGGGTAAAGGATCTACTGAGTTTGGAATAGGGGCATCCATTGCAGAAGTAACAAGAGCAATTTTTGCTGATGAGAAAAGAGTTCTTCCTGTATCTGTTCTTTTAAATGGTGAGTATGGACAGCATGACGTGTATGCTTCTGTACCCGCTGTGCTTGGAATTAACGGAGTGGAAGAGATAATTGAACTTCATATGACAACTGAAGAAAAAGAAGAATTTGATAAATCATGTAAAACAATGAAAGAAAATTACGAAATAGCATTAACATTATAACAGCTTTAATATATGCAATGTTAAATTGCTCAATATGATGAAAAAGTATATGTCTAGATGTTGTCATTCTGAGGGGCAGCCGAAGAATCTCATGTTTCCACAAAGATGAGATCCCGCAGTTTCGCATACAAATTTATTTATTCGCTAATGCTCGTATAAATTTGGTGCTCATTGCGAATGACCTACCGCTATTTTTCAGAAAGACACCTGAAAAATAGGGTTAGGGCATCTTTCACTACCGTTCAGGGTGACAGTATCAGGGTTTGTTAATATTCTGAAGGATTCAAATAATTTAAAACATTACAAATAAAGGAGAACAACAATGAATAAGAAAATATTATCAATTTTATTAGCATTAACAATTACTGCAACATTTACTGCATGCGGGAAATCAAATGCAGATGTGAAAGAGGATACATCAACAACTACTGTAAAAGTAGGAGTTGTAGGAGAATCAAATGAAATGTGGACACCGGTCATTGAAGAGATGGCAAAAGAAGGAATTAATGTTGAGTTGATCAGCTTTACAGACTATGCTACACCAAACAGGGCTTTATCAGATGGTGAGACGGATCTGAATGCATTTCAGCATTATGCATATTTAAATAAAGAAATTGAAAATAATGGATATGAAATTACAGCCATAGGTGATACTTTTATTTCAGCCATGAACATTTATTCTGACAAAGTGTCCAGTGTAAGCGAAATTGCTGAAGGAGCAAAAATAGCTGTTCCAAATGATGCAACAAACGAAGGACGTGCACTTAAAATATTAGAGGCAGCAAAGCTCATTGAAATAGATGCAAACGCTGGTGACAGCCCTGAACTAGGGGACATCACTCAAAATCCATTGAATATTGAATTTGTAGAAGTTGATGCAGCAAATGTATACGCACTTCTTCCAGATGTTACAGCAGCAGTGATAAATTGCAACTATGCCTTGGATAACGGTTTAAATCCCGGAGAAGATTCTATATTCCAGGATAATGTAAGCTATTATTCAGGAAACAGTTATGTGAACCTGATTGCAGCAAGAACAGAAGATGCCAATAATGAAACATATTTAAAAATAGTAGAAGCTTACCAGTCAGATGCAGTAAAAGCGATTTATGCAGACACATTTAAAGGTGCATACATCCCGGCTTGGAAATAACATTAAGGAGAACAGAAGTGAAAGAATTAAGTAAACGTACCTCAGTTTTCACTGATTCAGTCATACGCAGGATGACCAGAATTTCAAATGAATATAATGCAGTGAATTTATCACAGGGCTACCCGGATTTCGAACCACCTGTAGAAATTACAAACAGACTTGCTCAAGTGGCAGCTGAAGGACCTCATCAGTATGCAACCACATGGGGTGCTCAAAATTTTCGTGAAGCTCTTGCAAGAAAACAAGAACATTTTTCAGGAATGAAAGTAGATCCCAACAAAGAAATTGTAGTTACTTGCGGAAGTACAGAAGCCATGATGGCGGCCATGATGGCTGTGACCAATCCTGGAGATAAAGTAATAATCTTCTCTCCATTTTATGAAAATTATGGGGCAGATACAATTCTTTCAGGTGCAGAACCAATCTATGTGCCGTTAAATCCGCCAAACTTTAATTTTGATGCTGATTTGTTGGAGGAGGCGTTTAAGCAGAACGCCAAGGCACTAATTTTATGCAACCCTTCAAATCCTTGCGGAAAGGTGTTTACAAGGGATGAACTTAAGGTAATTGCAGATTTGGCAATTAAATATGATACTTATGTGATTTCCGACGAGGTGTATGAACATATAATTTATGCACCACATAAACATACCTATATTGCTTCTCTTCCGGGAATGAGGGAAAGAACAATTTCATGCAGTTCCTTGTCTAAGACGTATTCCATAACCGGATGGCGTCTGGGATATGTAATAGCTGATGAAAGAATCATCGACAGAGTAAAAAAAGTGCATGACTTTTTAACTGTTGGTGCTGCAGCACCTCTTATGGAAGCAGCAGTTGTCGGCTTGAATTTTAAAGATGATTATTACCTTGAACTGCAAAGACACTACACTCATATGAAAAATTTATTTATAAATGGATTAAATCAAATAGGGCTTAAATATACAGATCCTCAGGGAGCTTATTATGTATTGGTGGATATAAGTGAATTCCATTATAACAGTGATTTAGAGTTTTGTGAGTGGCTGGCAAGGGAAGTTGGAGTGGGAGCAGTTCCGGGATCAAGTTTCTTTCAGGAAAATGTGAATCAGTATATTAGATTTCATTATGCAAAAAAGGATGAAACATTGAACATGGCACTTGAGAAATTATCTCACATATATTCAAAGGCAAGAGTGTTGTAATACTATTAATTTAATGAAGCTCATTTAGAAAATGGCTGACAAAGCAAAACTTTGTTGGCCGTTTTTATTTTTGTCAATGATAACTATAATGAATATAATATTATAAACTATTGATTTTGACAAAATGTTGAAGAAGTGGTATATTTGGTACCGAAAAATATAATTTAAACATATGCATTTCATGGTTTTATGATATAATTTAAAAGAAATTAATTTCTAAGTTAATAAATAAAAAATATCGCAATATATGTAAGACAACAGGAGGAAAAATGAAAATAGGTGTTTTTGATTCAGGAATAGGAGGAATTACCGTACTGCATGATGCAGTGAAAATGCTTCCTAATGAAGATTATATATATTATGCTGACACCATGAATGTTCCTTACGGAACAAAGCCAAAAGAAGAAGTGAAAAAATACATTTTTTATGCCATAGATTTTATAGTAAGTCAGGGAGTGAAGGCAATAGTAGTTGCTTGCAACACTGCAACAAGTGTCGCAATAGAAGAATTAAGAAACAGATACAGCATTCCCATAATAGGAATGGAACCTGCCGTGAAGCCTGCAGTTGAAAAAAATAAAAAATGCAGACAAGAGAATCTTGGTTACTGCAACAGAACTGACACTTAAGCAGGATAAGCTTCAAAATCTTATTGCAAAGCTTGACAATGAACACATAGTTGATCTTTTGTCACTGCAGGAACTGGTGCGCTTTGCAGAGAAATTTGATTTTTCTGAAGAAACAGTCCTTCCTTACCTTAAGGAGCGATTTTCAAATTTTGATTTGAGCAATTATGGAACTGTTGTATTGGGCTGCACTCATTTTACGTTCTTCAAGGACATGATCAAGAAACTTCTTCCTGAGGATGTGGATATAATTGATGGAAACATGGGAACCGTGAACAACTTAAGAAGAATTCTTGAGGAAATGAATTTGCTAGATGGCGGAAACGGTAACATTGATTTCTACAATTCAGGCGTAAGAGTTGAAGAACAGGAAAAACTAAGACAGTACAAAGATTTGCTGAAACAGCTTGACTAGCATTGTTTATTACAGCCGCACACGGCTGTTTTTTAAACTGTACTTGCAATGCCCAGTGTAAAAAGTTATTCCATATGGCCGCTTTCGTGATATAATATATCATATAGAGTATGAAGTGGCAAAGGAGAACGACATGATTGTAATAACAGAAAAAGCAATAAATTTCCTGAATAAAAAAGGCAGGCATGAAGTAATAATCGAATATCCGGAGTATAGAGCCAGCTGTGAGTGTGCGTTTGTTCAGGTTCCTGAAATTTTCGCGAAAAAACCGAAGACTGAAGAAAACTACTGCAAGTCAGTTGTTGACGATATTGAGGTTTTTATTTCAAAACAGGTTACTCTCCCTGCAGAAAATGATGTAACAATTGATCTTGATTCATTTCTGGGTATAAAAAGCCTGACAGTATCCGGATTTAAATCTGAAGACTAAACAAAACAAAAGCTCCGGCATTGCCGGAGTTTTAATGTTATCAGGAACTAAGGAAGAACTTACTTTGATGACAATTTTTTTATTTATGTTCCAGAAATCGACAAATTACTCAAACTAAAACTGATAAAATAAAATGAATTATGTTTTAGTAAATGTATAAACAAATCCAGGTGATCAATTAATATCAGATTAGAGAAGCGAATTTGAAATAGTGATAAGATATATTTGAAATAGTAATAAATCAACTTGGACTAAAAAAATACATCAAAGGAGATAATTATGGATAATGAATATAAAAATAAAAGTCTTAAAGTGCTTATCATTGATGATAACAAGGATTTAACAGAAATAATGTGCGACCTGATTGGTTTTTTAGGACATAAAACCATTTGCTCACAGGACGGAAAAGTTGGTATTGCAATGGCTAAGGAACACCATCCGGATGTTATCATATGCGATATAGGTCTTCCGGTTATGGATGGATATGAGGTGGCACAGCAAATGAGAAAAGACGATGAAATAAAGGAAACATTTTTAATAGCTTTATCAGGATATGCAGGACCCGAAGACAGGAAAAGATCCAGAGAAGCGGGATTTGACAGACATCTGGCAAAACCTGCCGACATATCAGCAATAGAAAGGGTCATTGCAGAAGCAGCTATGAGAATTAAACAAACAATATAAGCTTATAACAAAACAAGGAATATTTCATTATGAATATCCTTGTTTTTTATTTTGCTGTAAATTAGAAATTATATTTATATTAATAGTGATAAATCTTTTGTTTTTAAAGATAAAAAGTTATAATTAATGAAATTAACAAATTTGCACAAAAAACACTATTTAGAAAATTTATAAGATAACAATAAAAAATCAGTATAATGAAAAATGATTTCACGCCAATAATGTTACAAATAATTAATAAAATACAAATTTATTTCTTTAATGTTGAAAAATAATTTAAAATATTATCAATAAAAATAGAATTGATAAAAAATATCAAAAATATATTACATAATTTTAAAATAATGCTTGTATGATTATAAAAAATCTAATATAATAGTAAAAAATTTATATTAAAGATTAAAATGACAGGGGAGAGCATTATGAAGAATTATGGAGTACCTAATAAACAAGGTCTTTATGACCCGGCATTTGAACACGATGCATGCGGAATGGGTTTTGTTGTTAATATAAATGGCGAAAAATCTTACGACATCGTAGATGATGCTTTAACAGTTCTTGAAAATATGAGTCACAGAGGAGCAAGCGGTTCTGATGAATCAGGAGACGGCGCAGGTATAACTGTGCAGATACCCCATGATTTTTTCAAACGTGAATGCGAGGTCTTGGACCTTGAGCTTCCTGAAGAAGGAAGTTATGGTGTAGGCATGATATTTGCCCACAAGTATGACAAATTCAGAAATATACAAATGAAAACATTTACGGATATTGCTGAAGAAGAAGGTCAGCATGTCTTAGGATGGAGGGATGTTCCCGTAGATGGAACTATTATAGGTGAGAAGGCTAAAGCTTCTATGCCTAGAATTATTCAGGTGTTTATCAAGAAAAATAATTCTATTGCAGATTCCATGGCTTTTGAAAGAAAGCTATATGTAATAAGAAAAAGAGCAGAAAAGACAATTGGTCCCATGAGTGAGCAAAACGGAGGAATATTTTATTTTGCAAGCCTTTCATCAAAGACTATTGTATACAAGGGAATGCTTACATCTGAACAGCTCAGGAATTTCTATCTTGACTTGTCAGACCTGGAGTTTAAGTCTTGTCTTGCAATGATACATTCAAGATTCAGCACAAACACATTTCCAAGCTGGGAAAGAGCACATCCTAACAGATATCTTGTTCACAACGGTGAAATAAACACAATCAGAGGAAATGTCAACTGGATGAATGCAAGGCAAAAAAGAATGACATCTCCTTATTTTGAAAACATTCACAAGGTTTTCCCTATTATAGATGAAACAGGAAGCGACTCCTCCATGTTTGACAACTGTCTGGAGTTTTTATATCTCACAGGAAGATCACTGCAGGAATCAATCATGATGATGATACCGGAGCCATGGGAAAAGAACAAGACCATGTCCAAGGAAAAGAGAGAATTTTACAAGTTCAACAACTTCCTCATGGAAGCCTGGGACGGTCCTGCAGCCAT
Organism: Sedimentibacter sp. B4; assembly: GCF_000309315.1. NCBI lineage: Bacteria > Bacillati > Bacillota > Tissierellia > Sedimentibacter > Sedimentibacter sp. B4. The sequence continues at coordinate 166,799 of NZ_CANG01000959.1, read as the reverse complement.
GGCTTTCACAGATGGCGACATAATAGGTGGTATTCTTGACAGAAACGGACTCAGGCCTTCAAGATATTATGTAACAAAGGATGACAGGGTTATACTTGCATCTGAAGTTGGAGTTATTGACATGGATAATGACAACGTAAAATCAAAGGGAAGACTTGAACCTGGAAAAATGCTTTTGATTGACACAAGGGCAAAGAGAATTATAACAGACGATGAGCTGAAAAAATATGTTTCTACTCTTCATCCATATGCTGAATGGAACAAGAAACATATTATAAATCTCAGCGACCTGCCGGTTGCATTGGAAAAGGATGTAAAGATGAAAGACCTGCTGCAGCAGAAAGCTTTTGGATATACATATGAAGATATAGCTAAAGGCATACAACCTACAGCCATAGAAGGCGAAGAACCTGTTGGTTCCATGGGTATTGATTCACCGCTGGCAGTTCTGTCAGAAAAGCCTCAGATGCTTTACTTGTACTTCAAGCAGCTTTTTGCTCAGGTTACAAATCCTCCTATAGATGCCATAAGGGAGGAAATCATCACATCAACAAGCGTAAGCCTGGGTGACAGCGGAAACCTCATAAATCCTGACGGAGACAATTCTGCAAGCTTGTTTTTGGAAAACCCCATACTTACAAATGAACAGCTTAATACCATAAAGCACCTGAACAACGATCACCTGAGAGTTGCTACGGTTTCCATACTTTACAAGGTGTCTGAAGGACCTGCTGCCATGGAAAAAGCACTGGAACGCATTTTTGCAGAAGCAGATACGGCTATTACAAGAGGAGCAAATATAATTCTGCTGTCAGACAGAGGAGTTAACAAGGACTTTGCTGCAGTTCCGGCACTCTTAGCTTCATCCGGCCTTCATCAGTACCTTACAAGAATGGAAAAAAGAACAAATATTGGCATAGTTCTTGAATCCGGAGAACCTAGAGAAGTTCATCATTTCTGCACTCTCATAGGCTACGGTGTAACTGCCATAAATCCTTACCTTGCTTTTGAAACAATAAAGGATTTAGCTGACAGCAAGTCCCTTAACGGAATTACATTTGAAGAAGGTAAGAAAAATTATATCAAGGCAATGGTTAAGGGTATACTCAAGGTTATTTCAAAAATGGGTATTTCAACAATCAGAAGCTACCACGGAGCGCAGATATTTGAAGCAGTTGGAATCAAGAAGGAAGTTGTGGACAAGTACTTCACAAAGACACCTTCAAGAATAGAAGGATTAGGCCTTGAAGATATAGCTCTTGAAAATCAAATGAGACATGAAAGTGCATATGATGAAAACTCTCCATACACGGACACTCTTGAAGTCGGAGGATATTTCCAGTGCCTGGACGACGGAGAAGTTCACATGTACAATCCTGAAACCATATACATGCTTCAGAAAGCCTGCAGGGAAGGCAATTACAATCTTTACAAGAAATATTCGGAAAAAATAAATGAAGAAAAAGTATATACATTGAGAAACCTTCTTGATTTCAATTACAACCACAAGGAAGCAATACCGGTAGAGGAAGTAGAATCTGTTGAATCCATAGTAAAGAAATTCAAAACAGGTGCAATGTCCTACGGCTCACTGAGCAAGGAAGCCCATGAAACACTGGCCATAGCAATGAACAGGCTGGGAGGAAAGAGCAACACCGGTGAAGGCGGTGAGGATCCTGAAAGATTTAAAATACTTGAAAACGGCGATTCCAAAAACAGTGCTGTAAAACAGGTTGCATCAGGACGTTTTGGAGTAACAAGCAACTATCTTGTAAATGCAAGAGAAATTCAAATTAAAATGGCTCAGGGAGCAAAACCCGGAGAAGGAGGCCAGCTTCCGGGACTCAAGGTTTATCCGGAAATAGCAAAGGTAAGACATTCAACACCGGGAGTTACGCTTATTTCACCTCCTCCTCACCACGATATTTATTCAATTGAAGATATTGGTGAACTCATTCATGACCTTAAAAATGCAAACCGTTATGCAAGAATAAATGTAAAGCTGGTATCTGAATCAGGAGTAGGAACAGTTGCAGCCGGTCTTGCAAAGGGTAAGGCTGATGTAATCCTCATAAGCGGTTATGACGGAGGAACAGGTGCTGCACCAAGAACTAGCATCAGAAATACAGGACTTCCATGGGAGTTAGGTCTTGCTGAAGCTCACCAGACACTTGTTCTTAACAATTTAAGAGACAGGGTTGCTCTTGAAACAGACGGAAAGCTTTTATCAGGAAGAGACATAGCAATTGCAGCAATGCTCGGAGCTGAAGAATTTGGTTTTGCCACAACTCCACTTGTAGTACTGGGCTGCGTTATGATGAGAGTGTGCAACTTAAACACATGTCCAATAGGAATTGCAACTCAGGATGAAAATTTAAGGAAAAACTTCGCCGGAAAACCGGAACACATAGAAAACTTCATGAGGTTCATGGCAAGAGAACTGAGAGAAATAATGGCTCAGCTTGGTTTCAGAACATTGAAGGAAATGGTTGGAAGGACCGATAAGCTTAAACAAAGAGAAAACATAACAAACTGGAAAGCCAAAAAAATAGATATGACACAAATATTGTACCAGCCTTTCTCGGGGGCTGATGTGGGTAGGTACAACATTCAACCGCAAAATCATATGCTTGATAAATCTATGGATATGAAAAAGCTTTTGAAAATGGTTAAACCTGCTCTTGAAAACCAGAAGCCTATCCGGGCCAAACTCAAAATAAGCAACACAGACAGGGTTGTTGGAACAATTATAGGAAGCGAAATATCAAAGCAATACAAAGAAGCAGGACTTGCAGACGATACTATACATTTGTCATTTGTTGGAACTGCAGGACAAAGTTTCGGAGCGTTTATTCCAAAAGGAATGACGCTGGAGCTTGAGGGAGATTCAAACGACTATATAGGCAAGGGACTTTCAGGAGGAAAAATAATAGTATATCCTCCAAAGAATTCAGATTTCGTACCTGAAAATAATATTATCATAGGAAATGCTGCATTCTATGGAGCAACTTCAGGGGAGGCTTACATCTGTGGAAAAGCAGGAGAAAGATTCCTCATAAGAAACAGCGGAATGAAGGCTGTTATTGAAGGTGTGGGAGACCATGGCTGCGAATACATGACAGGCGGAAAAGTAATCATACTTGGAAAGACAGGCAGGAATTTTGCAGCAGGTATGTCCGGAGGAACGGTATATGTCCTTGATTTTGAAGAAGATTGCCTCAACAGTTCAATAAGCAATGTTGAAACAATAACAAGCCAGAAGGAAATGGACGAAATAAAAGAGATGATACAAAAGCACGTTGACTACACAGGCAGCACTCAGGGCAAAAGGATTATTCATGACTGGGAAAGTTATTCTCACAGATTCACAAAAATAATTCCTGCTGAATACAAGCATATGATGGAAAGCATAGAAAAAGCATACAGCCTTGGACTTACCGGACATGAAGCTTTAAGCTATGCATACAGAGAAAGGTACTCAACTGCCGAAAATAAAGAAATAAAAAGTAAAACTGTTGAAAACATTGCTAAATGATGGAGGCATACTATGGGAAAAGCACGGGTTTTTTAGAATATAAAAGAGTTGAACATAAAAAGCGAAATCCAAAAGAAAGAATAAAGGACTGGAATGAAATAAAGCTTCCTATGGAAGCAGAAGAACTTCAGCTGCAGGGAGCCAGATGCATGAACTGCGGAACTCCATTCTGCCAGGGAGGCATCATATTAAACGGAATGGTGGCAGGATGCCCCATGCACAACTTGATACCTGAATGGAATGACCTTGTTTACAAGGGACAGTGGGAGCTCGCCTACAAAAGGCTTGTAAGGACAAATCCATTTCCGGAATTCACAGGGAGGGTTTGCCCCTCACCCTGTGAGGGTTCCTGCACCGAAGGCCACATTGCAGATCCTGTTGCAATTCATGACATTGAATTTGAAATAATTGAAAAGGCATACAAGGAAGGCTGGGTAAAACCAAGAAAGACAAAGGAAACGGGAAAGAAGGTTGTTGTTGTTGGCTCAGGGCCGTCGGGTCTGTCAGCAGCATATTATTTAAATGCCGTGGGCCACGATGTAACCGTGTATGAAAGAGAAGACAAGCCTGGCGGACTTTTGATGTACGGAATCCCAAACATGAAGCTTGATAAGAAAGTTGTAGAAAGACGAATAGAGCTCATGAAAAAATCAGGCATAAAGTTTGTTTTCAATGTTGAAGTTGGAACAGACATTACAACAAATGAACTTTTAGACAGAAATGATGCAGTTGTTTTGTGCGGCGGAGCCAAGAAGGCAAGAGGTCTTGAAGTTGAAGGAAAAGATTTAAAGGGCGTTTGCGGGGCCATTGAGTTTCTTACTAACAGCACAAAGAATGTTTTGAAGATCAACAAAGAACACAACGAAGTTTTAAGTGCCAAAGGAAAAAATGTCATTGTAGTGGGAGGAGGCGACACAGGAACAGACTGTGTAGGCTCATCAATCAGGCAAGGCTGCAGCAGCGTGTTCCAGTTTGAAATAATGCCTGAACCACCAAAGGAAAGGGATGACAATACAAATCCATGGCCGGAATGGCCTAAAAAGCTTAAGGTTGATTACGGTCAGGAAGAAGCCATAAGCCTTTACAAAAAAGATCCGAGAAGCTACAACATTTCTACGAAAAAAATCGTAGGAAATGAAAAGGGCGAAGTAAAGGAAATCCATACAGTGGAAGTAATCTGGACAAAGGATGAGACAGGAAGAGTTATTCCAAAGGAAATTCCAGGCTCAGAAAAAGTGTGGAAGGCAGACATTGTGATAATAGCCATGGGCTTTTTAGGACCGGAAGACACTGTAATAGATGAGCTTAAGCTTGAAAGAGACAACAGGAGCAATGTTAAGGCTGAATACGGAATTTTTAAGACAAATGTGGAAAAACTGTTTGCAGCAGGTGATATGAGAAGAGGACAAAGCCTTGTTGTATGGGCTATTCAGGAAGGAAAACTTGCTGCAAGAGAAGTTGATAAATATTTAATGGGAAAAAGCTTAATAAAGTAGTAGAGGTATTTGCTAGTATGAGTAGGAAAACAATGGGGGAATCATCTCCCCATTGTTTTGTTTTTAACCATGTTTTTGTTTGACTTCAACGAAAACATGGTATATAGTAAACAAAATTATTTCATTACAGATTAATGACGGAGGAATTTATGATAAACAATATTTGGGAAGAAAACAAGAGATGCCTGCAGTGCAAAAATCCTGCTTGCAAAAAAGGATGCCCTGTTTCAACTCCTATGAATGAAGTCATAGGTCTTTTAAAAGAAAACAAAATAAAGGAAGCAGGCAAGCTTTTGTTTGAAAACAATCCTTTGTCTGTTATAACAGGACTCATATGTCCCCACGAGGAATTTTGCATGGGACACTGTGTTTTGAATTTTAAGGGAAGCCCAATTCAAACAGGCTCGATTGAACATTATACATCGGATTATTATTTGAATTCAGTGGATTTTAAACCGGAAATAAACCCTGAAAAAAAGGTTGGCATAATAGGTTCAGGGCCTGCAGGCCTTACCATGGCTATTCTTCTTGCCAGAAAGGGATATGACATAACAATATTTGAATCCCACGAGCAAATTGGAGGTGTGTTAAGATACGGCATACCTGAATTCCGCCTTCCAAAATCAATTTTGGACAAATATCATGACATACTCATAAAAATGGGAGTAAAAATAAGGCCCAACACTTTGGTGGGAACCGTAATAACCCTTGATGACATGTTCAGGGACGGCTACAAGGCAGTGTTTGTTTCAACAGGCACATGGAAGCCTAGAAAACTCAATATTCCCGGAGAAAGCCTGGGTCATGTGTACTATGCCATTGATTACCTTAGAAGCCCAAGCACCCACTATCTTGGAAAAAAAGTGTGTGTAATCGGCGGGGGCAATGTTGCCCTGGACTGCGCAAGAACAGCCATAAGAAAAGGCGCCAAGGAAGTAACTGTTTATTACAGAAAAGGGGAAGCTGACATGCCTTCAAGCAAGGTTGAAATTAATTATGCAAGACTTGACGGCGTTAACTTTGAATTTTACCGCTCTCCTTTGGAGATCAATGATAAATCCATCAAGTTTCAAAATACTGACAACAATGATGAGGAAATAAGCTATGATGCAGATTCTGTTATTATTTCCATAAGCCAGGGACCAAGGTCTTTGATTGCTGATTCAACCAGGGGTCTTAAGCTAGACAGACTGGGACTGGTTGTAATAGATGAAACGGGAAGAACTACTAAGGAAGGTGTCTTTGCCTCCGGAGATGTGGTTACAGGAGCAAAGACTGTTGTGGAGGCAGTTGCATCAACTAAAGTAGCTGCAAAATGTCTCGATGAGTATGTAACACAAAAGTACAATTTGAAATAATATAAGAAAAATGCCGTTTGAGTAAAGCATAGGAGGTGTCTATGGAAAAAATCATAAGAGCTGCCAGAGGCCTTGAAAAAGCAGATCTGGTTCTTAAAAACGGAGAAATAGTTAATTTGTTTACTATGAAATTGGAAAAGGCTGACATTGCCATATGTGAAGGGAAAATTTGCGGAATCGGAACGTACGAAGGTTTTGAAGAAGTGGATATTAGCGGAAAAATTGTAGCTCCCGGATTCATGGACGGCCACATTCACGTAGAAAGCTCCCTTATGCTGCCGGCAGAATTTTCAAAGGCTGTTACAGTTCATGGCACTACAGCAGTCATGACTGACCCTCATGAAATTGCAAATGTGTGCGGAACTTCAGGCATTGATTTCATGATGGAAGAATCTCTAGGACTTCCTCTTGATGTATATTTTCTAATTCCATCATGCGTTCCGTCTTCTCCTTTTGACGAAGGGGGAGCTGTTCTTGAAGCTTCTGATTTAAGTTCATATTATTCAAATGAAAATGTGCTTGGACTTGCTGAACTTATGAATTACCCCGGAACAATTTCAGCTGACGAAAAAATAATTGCTAAAATTAATGATGCATATGGTAAAACAATAGACGGTCATGCTCCCGGACTTAGCGGTAAAAATCTTTGTGCATACATTGCAGCAGGAGTCATGTCTGATCATGAATGCACAAGTATGGATGAAGCCTTGGAACGCATCAAGCTAGGTATGACAGTGATGATCAGGGAAGGTACAGCTGCTAAAAATTTAAGCTCTCTCATTAAGCTGTTTGAAAAACCTTACTGCGATTGCTGCATTCTGGCAACAGACGACAAACATCCTGAAAGTCTCATAAACGAAGGTCACATTGATCACATAATAAGAAAAGCTGTAAAGCTTGGAGCAGATCCAATAATTGCTGTTAAAATGGCCACATACAATACTGCTAAGTATTTCGGACTAAAAAGAAAGGGAGCAGTTGCACCGGGATATGATGCCGATTTGGTTGTTTTGTCCGATTTAAGCAATGTTATTGTAGATATGGTGTATAAAAACGGAAATTTGATTGCTGAAAAAGGAAAAGAAGTTATAAGTGCAAATGATAAATACAACCGGCATTTTAAGGACGATAAAATAGCTTTAGATAAAAAATATCAAAAATATTATAAAATTTTTAATTCATTCAACATGAGGATGTTAAAAAAAGAGGATTTTTTTATAAAGGAACCAGACAATATTCATAAAATCAGGACAATTTCCTTAGTACCTGGTGAAATAGCAACAAAAATAGAAATGATGGAATATGATTGGGAAAATAATGGCATTTCAGTTGAAAATGATGTGCTGAAACTGGCGGTAATTGAAAGACATAAAAATACCGGGCACATTGGTCTTGGATATATACACGGTTACGGACTTAAAAGAGGAGCCATAGCATCTTCTGTATCTCATGATGCACACAATTTGATTGTAGTAGGTACCAATGAACAGGATATGTGTGCTGCAGCAAATATGGTCAGAAATATGCAGGGAGGCTTTGCTGTTGTAGACGGAAACTTTTCAGAAATTCTTTCGCTGCCTGCTGCCGGTATCATGAGCAGATTAAGTGCTGCAGAACTTTCAGAACACATGACTAAAATAAGGCGTGATGCTTTGAGATTTGGATCAGCAGAAGGAATAGATCCTTTCATGACTTTAGCTTTTGTCAGTCTGCCAGTAATACCTGAAGTAAGGCTTACAAGTTTAGGACTGGTTCATGTTGACAGCCAGTCGCTGATTTCGCCTTTTGAACAGTAAAATATAAATATCAATAGTAGGGGAGGACTGCTGTCCTCCCGAAAATAACAAAATTGCTGAATTAATAACACGGGCTGGCAGCAAAGCCACTACAGTATAAATAATCTGGTTTTGTCAATAGTCAGAATGGAGATGTCCATTCTTATTTTTTTATTCGTAGAAATATTTCGACAACATACAACCTATTTCAGTGAAAGTGACACAAGTTTTAGATAATTGATGAATATTTTTAAGTTTTTTGTTTTAACACTTCAATAAATGGTATATAAGAAACAATCAAAAGATTAATTGAAGGGGGATGCAATATGGGGAATAATAAAAAAGGTGTTATCATACCATTTACAGGAAAATCAAACAACGAATCTATGAAAATTAACACCAGTATGACCGTAGCTTCGGGACAAGGATCATTCGAAGAAAGTGCCGCCCGCGATAAATTAAATGTTGAACGTGATTTGTACAATGAAGAAAAAATCATGTACAGTGGATTTTCAGCTAAAGGATTTGATGACAGCAAAAATATATTTTTAAATATTTACAGTGAGCTTAAAGTCCCTATGGACATTATATATGGGGCTTCACAGCTGGTTGAACAGCATCTGAAAAACAATTATGAAAATTCTTACGATGATAAAACAACAAAAAGTATGAATTCCATAAAGCAAAACTTTTTCAGACTCACAAAAATGATTAATAATTTATTGGATTTATCAGTAATATCGGCAGAACAGTACGATTTGAACTGCTGCAACGCAAATATTGTTGCCATAACTGAAAATGTTGTTGTAAATGTAGTAAAAGCTGTTGAAGCAATCAGGGACAAACAGCTTGAAATATTATTTGATACTGACTCAGAAGAAAAAATGATATTGTTTGATCCTGAAAAAATGGAAAGAGTTATTCTGAACATTCTTTCAAATGCCGTGAGGAGCTCAACTACCGGAGGGAAAATTTTTGTGGACTTGAGGACTTTTGAATCAAGAGTTGAAATATCAGTTGATTATGAAGAGTTGAAAACTGACAGCATTAACCATAAAAACGTAATGGATATTCCGGGAAAGAGAAACCAGCAGTTTGGAGACTATGATAAAGAAGAATCAATAGAACTGATTTTGTCCAGATGTATAACTAAATTACACGGAGGAAATCTATCGGTTGAACATTCACAAGGAGACAGAATCAAATTTGTGCTTTCTCTGCCCTGCAAGAAAAATGACTCTATTTACTACCTTTACAGCAAGGAATGTCCTATTGCTGCTGACAACCTTCTTACAATGATAAATATTGAATTTTCTGATTTGATTAATACAGGATGGAATTAATATGTTAGTACTATAGAATTTACACGTTGATTTTTGTCGCTTTATAGTATATTATATATAAAAATATAATATGGATAGGAATTGACATGGATAAGCTAAAGCAAATGATAATTGAAAGAGGAGAGATCAGGGAAGGAAATATTTTAAAGGTTGACAGTTTTCTAAACCATCAGCTTGATGCTGATTTTCTATACGAAATGGGAGAAGAGCTCCACAGACTTTTTAAGGATCAGGGGATTACAAAAATTCTTACCATCGAAGTGAGCGGCATAGCAATTGCCATTATGGCTGCGCTAGTTTTTAAAGTACCAGTTGTTTTTGCAAAAAAAACTGAAAGCTTGAATCTTGATAAGGATGTCTATGTTGGACAGGTGCATTCATACACTAAAAACAAAGATTACAAAATAATGATAAGCAAAAAATATTTAAATGAAAATGACAAACTTCTTATAATAGATGATTTCCTGGCTGAAGGTAGTGCCATGAGAGGTCTGTTAGATATGGCAGGTCAATGTAATGCTGAAGTTAAGGGAATTGGTATCGCCATAGAAAAAGGCTTTCAGAAAGGCGGAGAAATTTTAAGGAGTGAAGGCTATAATTTAAAAAGTCTTGCAATTATAGATGACATGAAGGATGGCAAAATAACTTTCAGGGATGAGTAGGTGAAACATGAAAAATGTATTTGTTTTCCAAACTAAAATAGGTCTTGTGGCCATTGAAGACAACGGAACGGAAATAACTGATGTAAATGTAATCTCAGAAAACCAGAGTATTGAAGTGAATGAAACAAATCTTTTGAAAAATGCAGCGCTTCAGTTGAACGAATATTTTGAAGGAAAAAGAAATTCCTTTGATTTGCCGCTGAACCCCAAGGGAACAGAATTCCAGAAGAAAGTATGGGCAGCGCTTTGCGACATTCCTTACGGAGAGACAAGGTCTTACAAGCAAATTGCTGAATATATTGGAAACCCAAAGGCATGCAGGGCTGTGGGCATGGCAAACAATAAAAATCCAATCATGATCTTCATACCATGTCATAGGGTGGTTGGTTCCGACGGAAGCTTAACGGGATATGCCGGTGGACTGGACATGAAGGAAAAACTTCTGTCGCTGGAAAAAGGAAAAGCTATTTAAAAAACAAATAATTGCGAATGATGTAAAACCCGGAAAAATTCCGGGTTTTCTGTTTTGAGTGACACTCCCGTGTCACTCAAAGTTTAACTAAATAATTATTGCTTTAATTTTAATATGTTGATAATATATAGTAAATTATAAAAATGCATAATTAAACTTTAGTGAGGTTCCGGTGAAAAATAATATTATGTTAAGAGGCATGTGGGGGAAAGTTCTTATATTAATAATTATGTTTTTTTCTCTAAATATTAGTGATGCTCTTGCAGAAAATGAAGTCAGGAATGTATTGTTTATAAGTTCTTACAATGAAAATTTTATTACGGTGCCCTATCAGATAGAAGGCATTAAATCAGTCCTGCTTAAAAATAATGTCCAGCTTGATGTTGAGTACATGGACAGTAAACGCTTCTACGACGAAGAGAGCAGGAGGATTTTTCATGACTTGCTAAAATACAAAATGAGTAAGCTTGCTGCTTACGATGCAATTATTGTAGGAGATGACAATGCTTTACAGTTTGCTATGGATTTTCAGGAGGATTTGTTCAATGGAATTCCTGTAGTATTCCTGGGCATCAATGATTTTAAAAGAGCTGGACTTGCCAATAAAAATAAATATATGACAGGAATCATCGAAGAGACATCATTGAAGGAAAATATTGAAATTGCATATAAATTCAACTCTAAAGCAACAAGGGTGGTTGCAATAGTGGACAATACATTAACAGGAATCGGAGATATGGAACAGTTTTATTCCATAAAAGACGAGTTTAAAGAATTGTCATTTGAGCACATAAATACTTCTGAATATACATTCGAGGAACTGGAAAATGTGCTGGAGAATGTTGGAGATGACACAATTTTATTGTATTTAAGCATGTTTGAGGACAAAACAGGTAAGAATATAACAATTGATGAGGCTGTTGAAATTTTAAAAGAACATACAAAAGTTCCGGTTTACCGTGCTTCAATAGGAGGAGTCGGTAATGGATTATTGGGCGGCAAGATGGTTTCTTATTTTGATTCCGGCGAAATAGCAGCTCAGATGGTTATGAAAATATTAAACGGGTCTTCTGTAGAATCAGTTGAAATGGTCACTGACAGCCCGAACAGGTACATTTTTGATTACAATATAATAAAAAAGTACAGCATAGATGAAAAATTAATACCCGAAGAATCGGTGCTTATTAACAATAAAGTTGATATTTTTGAACAATACAGGGAGTATATAATCATTACATTGCTTATTATTGTTTTTCTGGTTGTTTTGTTGATGGTTTTGGCATATGATGCAATAAAACAAAGAAAAATTGAAAAGGAACTTATGGAAAGCCATGAGAAACTTGACAAAATTGCTCACTATGATTTCTTGACAAACCTTCCAAACAGGATTAAATTTAAGGAGTGCCTGAAAGAAGAAATTGATAAAGGCATTTCCGGGGCTGTAATCATGATTGGGTTGGATAATTTTAAAAAAATAAACAATACCCTGGGACATGAATACGGAAATATGATTTTGAAGAAAATAACGGACAGGTTGTCAAAGATAGCCGATGAAAAACATTTTGTTGCCCGTCACGGAGGCGATGAGTTTTTAATACTCGTGCGAAGTGAAAGCAAGCAAGAACTGTTCAGATGCATCAACTTGTTAAAAAATTTGTTTCATGAAGGCTTTGTAGTTGATAACAGGGAAAACCATATGAAGGCAAGCATAGGAGTTGCGTTGTTTCCGGATGATGGTACAGAAGCAGAAAAAATAATTGCAAATGCAGATACTGCAATGTACAAGGCTAAGCGGTCAGGAAAAAGCAACTGTTTGTTTTATACAATTCAGATGAAAGAAGAACTGTTAGCAAGAAACAACATAGAAACTGTATTGAGAGAAGCCTTGAAAAATGATGGCTTTAAACTTGTGTATCAGCCATACATGAGCTCCCAGACAGGGGAAGCAGCAGGCTATGAAGCACTTATAAGGCTCAAGAACCATAACATTCCGCCCAGTGTTTTCATACCCGTGGCTGAAGAGTGTGGTTTAATTATCAACATAGGAAGATATGTTACTTATGAAGCAGTGAGCCAGCTTAGAAAATGGAAGCAGCAGGGCTATGAGCTAAAACCCATTTCCTTGAATTTTTCATGCAAGCAGCTTAAGGACACTCAATATGTGGAATGCCTGAAAAAGATACTTAAGGACAATGAAATTCAGCCTGAATATATAGAAATAGAAATAACAGAAAGCATTTTGCTTGAAAAAGCTGAAAGTACCATGGATTTTTTATACAATTTAAAAAATATGGGAATAAAAATAGCGCTGGATGATTTCGGCACAGGCTTTTCATCTTTGAATTATCTAACGTACATACCAATGAACAAGGTAAAGCTAGATAAATCCCTGATAGACAAGTTCTTTGAACTGAATAATCTAAGTGCAGTGGAAAATATTATTTCTCTTGCTCACAGTCTTAATTTTCAGATAACAGCAGAAGGTATAGAAGAACTCAAGCAGTATGAAAGCCTCAGAAACATAGATTGTGATTATTTCCAGGGATATTATTTCAGCAAACCATTGGAAGTAATTGAAATAGAAAAATATATTTTAATAAGCAGGAGTGAAAAATGCCTACTACGTATGCTCATTATAAATTTGGCATGGAAGTGCTTAAAAAATTGAACGATAACATAAGAGAAATTATTAATGATAACATAGAGCTTTACAGCATAGGACTCCATGGACCTGACATATTGTTTTATTTTAAACCGCTGAAGTCCAATGACATAAGTGCCATGGGACATGCAATTCACAAAGAACAGGCTAAAGTTTTTTTTGAAAAGGCCAGGAATACAATAAATTTGAGCAACTATTATGACGCTTCTCTTTCATATACAGCAGGTTTCATATGCCACTTTATGCTCGATAGCCAGTGCCATCCGTATATCAGGCAAAATGAAAATAAGTTTTCACACAGTGAAATAGAGGTTGAACTTGACAGGTCGCTTATGATTGAAAGTAATTTAGAATCTTTATCCTTCAAGCCCACTTCACATATTAACCCCAGCTGTCAAAACTCCATGGTTATTTCTTCATTTTTTACGGGTGTTACAGCAGAAAATATTGAAAAAGCATTGAAATCCATGAAGTTTTATTTAAATCTTCTTGTTGCACCGGGAAAATTAAAGCGGTCTTTGATTTCAGGAGCACTGAAGGCTACAGGAAATTACGACAGCATGATAGACTTGATGATGAAGTATGAACGAGATGATAACATTAAAGAAATCAATGAAAGACTGCTGTACTTGCTCAGTGAAGCAATAGAACCAACAGCAAGATTGATTGAAGAATATTGTTTCAACATAAAAAACAGCGATGATATTAATCAGCGCTTTAACAGAAACTTTGATTAAAAAACAAGACCCTCGGGGGTCTTGTTTTTTTAGGGGACATAAATTGTAAAAGATTAACAATCTAGATCAATACAATGTTACAAAAAAGTTGTGAAGATTTTATGAAGATTGTAAATTTTGTTGTGGATACTATGGATAACTTTTATATTTCTTGTAATTATGGCGGAATTAATATAAAATTATATATAATTAAATACCGATTTTAAGAGGTGGTTATGATAAAATCTAGAAGCAATTTATCAAGTATTGAAAAGTATTGGATTTTGTACGACGTTGGAAATTCCGCTTTCATAATGCTTGTATCAACAATTATACCCATTTATTTTAAAAATATTGCTGCATCTAATGGTGTATCCCAGGCAAACTCAACAGCGTACTGGGGATATGCGATTTCAATTTCTACATTGATTGTGGCAATTTTAGCGCCTACTCTTGGTACTCTGGCTGATACAAAGGGATACAAGAAACCATTGTTCACATTGTTCCTAATGATGGGAGTGCTAGGGTGTGCCGCCCTTTCCATCCCCATGATGTGGATTATATTTCTTGTTGTTTTCATAATTGCCAAAGTCGGTGTGTCTGCAAGTTTAGTTTTTTATGATGCCATGCTTTCTGACGTTACAACCGATGAAAGAATGGATATGCTGTCCTCTCTTGGTTATGCCTGGGGTTATATTGGTTCATGTATTCCGTTTGTAATAAGCCTAGTACTCATATTGTCAGCCGAAAAGTTCAATATAACTTCAGCAGAAGCAACGGGAATTGCTTTTCTAATTAACGCAGCGTGGTGGTTTTTAGTGACAGTTCCTCTTCTTAAAAACTACAAGCAAGTTCATTATGTAGAAGTTGAAAAACACGCACTTGCTAATGCATTCGAAAGACTTGGAAATACATTTAAGGATATAAAGCATCAAAAAGAAATTTTCACGTTTCTTCTGGCATTCTTTTTCTATATTGATGGAGTGTATACCATAATTGAAATGGCAACATCATACGGAAAGGATGTTGGTATAAGCGACAACAATCTTTTGCTTGCACTTCTCTTAACACAGGTGGTTGCTTTTCCCTTTGCTATATTGTTCGGTAAACTTTCAAAGAAGTACAAGACAAAAGATTTAATAGGATTTTGCATTGGAGGATATTTTTTCATAGCTTTGTTTGCTCTGCAGCTGGACAAGGCCTGGGAATTCTGGTTCCTTGCTGTATGTGTGGCTATGTTTCAAGGAGCAATTCAAGCACTGTCACGTTCATATTATGCAAAAATAATTCCAAAGGAAAAATCCAGCGAATATTTCGGATTTTTTGACATTTTCGGAAAAGGAGCATCATTTACAGGTACAATGCTCATGGGAATTACAACACAAATAAGCGGCAGCTCTAAAACAGGAGTTGCGTTTATAAGCCTCATGTTTGTTGTGGGATATCTCATATTTAAAAAAGCAGTAACAATGCAGAAAATTGAAAGTGTTTAGAGAAAAACATGAAGAGCGGATCGTCCGCTCTTTTTTTGGTCTTAGTTGTTTAAAACACAGAAAATAGGTATAATAATATAAAAAACTCTAACAAGGAGTGATAAAATGCCAATAAAAGAAGCATTCATTTTGCCGCATCCGCCTCTTATAATACCTGCAATCGGTGGAGGACAGGAAATTAAAATCAAAAAGACAGTTGATGCTTATGAAAAAATTGCCCACAGAATTGCAGAAATAAAACCTGATACTATTGTATTGACAACTCCACATTCCATCATGTATTCAGACTACATCCATATTTCACCGGGAAGAGGAGCAAGCGGCAGTTTCAAGGAATTTGGTCATGGACAGATTAATATGCATGTTGAATATGATACTGGTTTTGTGCAGCAATTATCCCTGTTGGCTGAAAAAAACAATATTCCGGCAGGAACACTGGGAGAAAAAAACAAAAATCTCGATCATGGGGCAATGGTTCCATTGTATTTTGTAAATAAATATTTCAATGATTACAAGCTTGTGCGTATTTCCATATCAGGACTTACATACATTGACCACTACCGATTCGGAAAATTAATAAGCAAGGTTTCAGATGAAATCAGTAAGAATGTCGTGTTCATAGCAAGCGGAGACCTTTCTCACATGCTTAAGGATGAAGGGCCTTATGGATATAGGGAAGAAGGTCCCGTATTTGACCGTGAAGTTACAAAGGCCATGAAAAACAGTGATTTTTTAAAATTTATGAAATTTGATGAAGAGTTCTGTGAATCTGCTGCAGAATGTGGGCTAAGATCATTTATAACCATGGCAGGTTCACTTGACGGCAAAGATTTAAAATCCGAGCTTTTGTCATATGAAGGACCTTTTGGCGTTGGATATGCTGTTGCAGCTTATGAGGTAATAGGCAATGACAGTAACAGACATTTTGATGAAGTTTATAAAAAAGAAGAGCAGTCAAAAATTGAAAACCTCAAAAAAGAAGAAGACAGCTATGTTAATCTTGCAAGGAAGACACTTGAAAGCTATGTTTCTAATCACAAAAAAATTAAAAAAACAAATGACCTGGATACCGAACTTTTAAAAAATAAAGCTGGAGTATTTGTTTCGTTGAAACTTGACGGACAATTGAGAGGCTGTATCGGAACAATTGCTCCCACAACAAATTGTATTGCCGATGAAATCATTCAAAATGCCATAAGTGCCGGCACAGAAGATCCAAGGTTTTATGCTGTAAGCGAAGAAGAACTTCCGCGGATTATTTACAGCGTGGATGTTCTTGGAGAACCTGAATCAATCCAGTCAATGGAAGAACTTGACCCTGAGCGTTACGGAGTTATTGTAACAAAAGGAACGAGAAGAGGGCTTCTCCTGCCTAATCTTGAAGGGATAAATACACCTTTGGAGCAGGTTGGTATTGCACTTAAAAAAGCAGGAATATCAGAACATGAAAGTTATTCCATGGAACGGTTTGAGGTGGTGAGGCACAAATGAAAATCACGTGCAGAATATGTCCACACCTCTGCAGTCTTGATGAACATCAAGTAGGGCTCTGCAAAGCCAGAAGCAACCAGGAAGAAAAAATTATACCCATAAATTACGGACAGCTCACTAGCATTGCACTGGACCCCATAGAAAAAAAGCCTCTGATGCGCTTTTATCCCAGAAGTAAAATATTGTCTGTTGGAAGCTTTGGCTGTAACCTTAAGTGTCAGTTTTGCCAGAATCATGAAATTTCCATGGCCTCAAAAGAAAAAGCAAATGCACGCTATGTGCCTCCGGAAGATCTGGTCATGGCTGCAGTAGATTTGGTTTCCAGGAAAAACATAGGAATAGCATACACATACAACGAACCACTTGTGGGATATGAATATGTGAGAGACTGTGCTAAGCTTGCAAGAGAAAAGGGCCTTAAAAATGTAGTTGTAACAAATGGATGTTTTCTAAAGGAACCCATGAGTGAAATTATGCCACTAATTGATGCTTTCAACATAGATTTAAAAGGCTTCACAAGTGAATTTTACAAAAAAATAGGCGGAGACCTTGAAACTGTGAAAGACTTTATAACCTTTGCAGCAGAATCAAGTCATGTAGAAGTTACAACTCTCATCATACCAGATGAAAATGACAAGGAAGAAGAAATTGAAAACTTGTCAAAATTCATTGCTGGTATAGATGTAAACATGCCTCTTCACATTTCAAGATTTTTTCCTTGCTATAAAATGCAGGACAAAAATTCGACAGAAGTAGAAAAAGTTTATAAGCTTGCTGACATTGCCAGAAAAAAACTAAACTACGTCTACGAAGGAAACTGCTGACAAACACCTTGACTCCGGGGACGTACCCTGAAATCAACTTATTTAAAAAAATGCTCTGTTAAGAATAAACTTAATAGAGCATTTTTAATAAATGACTGAAAGGTGCGTCCCCGGATTTTGTTATAAGTCGTAGTACATTCCGAATTCTGCAGGGTTTGGAACTAATGAAACAGCTTTTGCTTCGTTTCTTTTTTGTTCAACCCAGATTTCAAGAAGCCGTTTTGGAAAAACATTTCCTGCAAGCAAAAATTCATAATCATTCTCCAAGGCTGTAATAGCTTCATTCAAACTTGAAGGAAGAGATTTGATTTTTTGTTTTTCCTCTTCAGGGAGGTTGTACAAATTTACGTCATATGGTCCGTATCCGCTTTCAACAGGATCTATTTTATTTAATATGCCGTCAATTCCTGCCATAAGCATTGCAGAATATGCCAGATAAGGATTTGCTGTACCATCTCCGGCTCTGTATTCAAAACGTTTCTTTTCAGGCTTCACTGCATATCCGGGAATTCTTATGACTGCGCTTCTGTTGGAACTTGCAAAGCATATGTTCACAGGTGCTTCATATCCAGGAACCAGTCTTTTGTAGCTGTTTGTTGAAGGATTAGCCAAGGCGCTTATTGAAGGAGCGTGTTTTAAAATTCCCCCTATAAAGTACATGGCAGTGCTGCTTAAATCAGAGTAGTTTCCCTTTTCGTAAAAAACAGGTTGGTTGTTCTTAAACAAATGCATATGTACGTGAAGACCGTTGCCTGCTTCGCCGTACAAGGGTTTAGGCATGAAGGTGGCGGATTTGCCGGCTTTATATGCTGCATTTCTTACAATATATTTTACAAGCATTGTCTTGTCTGCCATTTCTCTCAAATTTCCAAATTCAACTTCAATTTCAACCTGTCCCGGTCCTGCAACTTCATGGTGATGATACTTTACCTTTACTCCCCGTTCTTCAAGAAGCATGCAAATTTCACTTCTTAAATTGTAAAGATCGTCAAAAGGAATGTCAATGTGATATCCTCCTTTGTGAGGAACATTGAATCCTAAGTTATCATCATCCTTGCCGCTGTTCCAGTCTGCCAGTTTGGCATCAATTCTGAAACCTGTTTTATGAGGGGTTGTTTCATAACTAACGTGGTCGAAAACAAAAAATTCAAATTCAGGACCAATACGTATTTCATCAGCAATACCTGTTGAGCGCAGATAATCTTCAGCTGATTTTGCAATTACTCGCGGATCCTGGTCAAAAGTCGTGTGTGGATTGCCAATGACATATACATCTCCTATCATATTGATGGTAGGCACAGAGCAAAAGGGGTCAGTGAAAGCAGATGTTAAATCAGGAATAAAAACCATGTCGCTTTTTTCAAGTGGAGCAAAGCCATAGTTAGAAGCGTCAAAGCCTATTCCGCTTGCAAGTGTTTCTTCCGTAAACCTTTCTGCAGGTATGGTGAGATGACGCCAGCGTCCGGATAAATCAATCATTTTGAAATCAATCATCTCCACACCGTGTTCCTGGATGTAATGTCTAAGTTCTTCACAATTTTTAAACATATTTACCTCCGTTAAAATTAGCAACTTATGCATCATTGTTATAATTATACCAATAAGTCCCGAGGAAGTCAAAGAATTATGAAAATGTTTTCTACGTTGGAATCTGTTTTGTTTTGACCATTAAATCATTTTAGGTTGATATAAGTGGGAATCTTTTGTATAATCAAATGGTGGCAATATTAATCGAGGTGTTGAGAATGAATTTTATTATTGGTTTTTTAAAAGGTCTGGCAATGGGCGCAGGCGCCATAGCTCCTGGTGTAAGTGGCGGAGCCCTGGCCGTAATTTTTGGATTGTATGACAAGCTTGCAAATTTCATTGCTCATTTGAACAAAAATTTCAAGGAAAATTTGCTGTTCTTTTTGCCTGTTGGAATAGGCGGGGTTGCAGGCATATTGGTTTTTAGCAGAGTAATTGAATATCTGTTCAATTTTTATGAAATAGAAGTGAGGTATGCTTTTGTAGGACTCATGCTTGGTACATTGCCCTCTGTGGTGAAGCAAGCCAACAGAAGGGGTTTTAAAAATAAATATCTTGTTCTTTTCCTTATATCCTTGTTCCTCACAATTTTACTTACTTATCTTGAAAACAATGCAGTTAATATTATAAGAAATGTGCAGACAACGCCTTTATATTTGATTATTTACGGAGCAATAATAGGATTTGGTACTATTATTCCAGGAATCAGCGCATCAATAATCCTTATGTACATAGGAGCATATGAAGCAGTTATAGGAGCAATTTCAAATATAAACATATTCATGCTTTTCTACCTGGGTATAGGATTCGGCCTGAGCATTTTATTGTTTGCAAAACTGATTTCAATGTTATTTCAAAAAGCATACGGCTATACATATTACACAATATTAGGACTTGTTATAGGATCTATTTTTTCTATTTTCCCGGGATTTAATTTAACTCTTGATTATGCTTTAAATTTTTTTATTTTGATTACTTGCTTTTATCTTACATATTCTTTAAGCAGGTATATGGGAACAGACAGATAAATGTCTGGAAAAAATTAATTGATTTACAAATTTATGATTATAATTACAAATAAAATTTATAATTATAAAATACAATTAAAATGCAACACTAAAACAGCTGGTACATGGGCGCTGAACGCTTTCAAACAGCTGTTTTTATTTTTAAACACTAAATTAAACGTTTAAGTACAAGGTTTTCCTGGAAAAAAATAGTATTGACAGACTTTAATCAGAATAGTATAATACGTTTTGTCAGCTGAATACTGTACAGTAAATAGAAACAAATTAAAATTATTGTTTGTGAAAAGATTATGAAATTGCAAATGATTTTAATAAATCAAATGCATAAAGGTTGCATTTTTAACAATAAATTTTATGCTGAAAAATACATAATCCTTACGAGGATTATATTCTAATAATACTAAAAGGAGAAACATATGACGACATTTATAATCGGATTGGCAATTTTGCTTGTCGGAGGATTAGTTTACGGTAAATATTGTGAAAAGGTCTTCGGACCGGATGACAGAAAAACACCAGCTGTTGCGAAGGCTGACGGCGTTGACTTTGTTGCCATGAAATCTTGGAAAAACAGTTTGGTAAACTTGCTGAACATTGCAGGCACAGGCCCTATACTTGGACCAATACAGGGAATTTTATTTGGACCGATTGCATTTCTTACTATTCCAATAGGATGTGTTTTAGCAGGATCAATGCATGACTACTTTGTAGGAATGATATCCATGAGAGAAGGCGGAGCACAGCTTCCTAAAATGATTGATAAATATCTCGGAAAGAAAATTCGAGGAGTATACAACGTATTTATTTGGATATTGATGATACTGGTTGGAGTTGTATTTGTTTACACACCGGGAGATTTGATAGTTAAAGAACTTATCGGACAAGAATCGGTTGCTACAAATCCTACCATGTGGATGGTTTACGGCGGAATATTCCTTTATTACCTGGTAGCGACATTATTCCCTATAGATGCAATAATCGGAAGAGTATATCCGTTGTTTGGAGCAATACTAATAATTTCAGCAGTTGGTGTTCTCTTTGGAATACTTGCTGACGGAGGAGCAAACTTAACAAACTTATCTTTCACAGGAACTATGTTTTCACAGCACCCAGGCAAATTTCCTTTCGTACCGGTATTCTTCATAACAGTTGCATGCGGTATAATGTCAGGTTTCCATGGAACACAGACAACTTTGATTTCACGTACAATCAAGACTGAAAAAGAAGGAAAAATGACATTCTTCAACATGATGCTTGCTGAAGGCTTCATAGCAATGGTATGGGCTGCAGGAGCAATGGTATTGTTCAACAGAGGAACAGAAGTATCAACTAACGCAACTTTGATGATAGGTGTTATTTCAAGAGAATTCCTGGGATCAATCGGAGCATTGTTTGCAATACTGGGTGTTATAGTTCTTCCTATAACATCAGGTGATACAGCATTCAGAGGTTTGAGACTTATGATTGCTGAACAGTTTAACATTGACCAGTCAAAAAAAGGAAAAAGAATAGCTGTAACGCTGGCAATATTTGTTCCTGCAATAATAATATTGGTTTACGCAAAAATGAATCCATCAGGATTTAACATTCTCTGGAGGTATTTCGCGTGGACAAACCAGACAGTTGCAATATTTGCATTGGCCCTGGTTACAATATACCTGAAACTTAACAAAAAGAACTACTGGATTTCATTAATACCAGGAATGTTCTACACATTCATAATAACAAGCTATATTCTTCATGCGCCAATTGGTTTTGGTCTTGAATCAAGATTAGGAATGAATCCTGAAAGCTACGCTATTTCGTATGTGGTGGCAGGAGTGCTTTCATTGCTTTACGGATGGTACACTCTGAAGCTTTCGGAAAAAAGAAAAGATATCATAGCAAGCACTGTATTAGATTAAGAATAAAAGGGACTGTTGCATTAAGCATATTCATGTCATCCTGAGCGATAGCGAAGGATCTCATCTTTTGGAATTATGAGATTCTTCGGGCTAAAGACTCAAAATGAAACAATGATAATTACTGATGCAACAGTCCTTTTATAGTGTATAGTGGCGACTATTAAAAATCTTTGAACTTTGCAGCAATTTCTCTTATGTTGTCTGATTTCATATCTTCTACAAGCATAGGAAGTTTAAATATTTTTTTATCTTTGAATTTTTCCGTAATTATTTCCAGGTATTTTAACTCCTGCTCTTTTTTACTCTTCCAGAAATTATCCTGTATGCTGTCCGGCAGTATTTTGTTTACTATTATTCCATCAACTGAAATATTGTATTTTTCTAATATATTTATTGCTTTAACGGTTTCGTCTATAGGAAGCTTTTCTGCGTTTATTACGAAAATAAATGACAAAAGTTTTTCATCCATCATTATTTTCTTTGCAAGATTGATTTTATCAAGTCTTCTTTTTAATATTTTAATGACTTCATCCTTTTCTGCTTCTGACTTGTCAGCATAACCGTTGTGGTTTGCCATGGACATCAATGAAACCGACTTTTGCCTTTTGCTGATTAATGTTTCAAGCCAAGCGCCCAATAGTTCCGGAAGTGTCAAAAGTCTCACAGTATGTCCTGTTGGAGCAGTGTCAAATATTATTCGGTCGTACTCCCTTACCTGTTCTGTAATAATATCTATCATTTTATCAAATAAGGCAGCTTCTTCTGTTCCCGGAGAAACAGCAGCAGCATCAATCTGTTTGTTGATTTCCTTTACAATTACAGTGCTGACAATATTCTTTAGACTTTTTCTAACACTGTCCATGTAAAGTTTGCTTTCTTTTTCGCCGTTTATCTCTATGGCATCAAGATTAGGCATAATGTTTGTAATTGTATCTCCAATATTTTTTTCAAAAATGTCCGAAGTGGAGTGGGCTGGGTCTGTTGATACCAGCAATGTTTTTAGTCCTGCCTGTGCCGAATAAACTGCGTAGGAAGCACTGCAGGTTGTTTTACCCACACCGCCTTTTCCTCCGAAAAATATAATTTTGTTCATAATCCCTCCTATGCATCAAAACCGTAGTCTGACCACTTTTCTTCCCACACATAAAGCCTGTTTATCATCCTCTGCTGCCAGCCGTCAAGGTCTTCTGCAATGAGAGGGAGGAGTTCCAGAGAGTAATATGTTGTGGGTATAGGAATTCCCAAAATGTCTCCAAAGCACAAAAGGATGAACTCATCCATTTCGTTGTGTGCTTCCTTAAAAAGCATTGATCTGGATTTCCTGTTGAAGTCTGTTGCAGCTCCAAAAAATAACCTTACGTTTTCCAATATGTCTTTCAATTTATCCTTGTCCAATAAATCAACCTCCTAAGAAACGATTTCCTGACGGTTCTCTTATTTTTAATTTATTTTATTTTAATTGCATAATAAAGTCAATGATTTTTCTTGCCTGAATTTCATGAACAGAACAAAGCGAAAAAAACAGCAAAATTTGTCGAAGGTAATCTATTTTTATAAATTTTATGTTTGCGTTCTCAAGACATATAAAAAAATATATGTGTTCTAAAGTAACAAATTACACACAAGTGTATTAACAAAAGATGTAAAAATACCGGCAAGATTATCTTTAAGTAGACTTAATTATTGAAAACGTTTTAAATTTTTAATTGACTAATGTCATCAACGGTGATAAAATGCAATTGTGAGGATATTAATGCATAAGAATTGCAATGATATTACTAAATGAAAAAGAGGCTGAAATGGATTTTGCTCAATATATTGAAATGGTAGAAAATAAACTGAGAAGCAGTTTTGATGTTTCAAAAAATCATATTATTAATGATGTACAGTATGATTTATACGCTGAATTTCGCTTAAGAAACGAAAAATACGTTGCAGTAAAAAATGCTGTTATATATGCCTTTGAAAACAACGAATATTGTTTAATTAAACACTTAGAAAATCTCAATAAAACTGATTATATAAACTTGACAGAATCAATGATTCAATCTGTGGAATCAATTGTTAAACCCTCCAATGAACACATGTCCAGCATCATAACAGCAGTAATAGTTGCTGATAATATTCCTTATGATGATTTAGAATTTATTATAGAAGCAGTAAGAAGGTTTAAGTTTGGAAAAAGTTTTGCATTTGGATTCAAGGGATGGGCTGACATACGTTTAATGTTGGTCTCACTTGATGAAGGTCTAATAGCAACAAATAAAAAGGGAAAGGAGGTTAGTAAGGTTTATAGCTTTTAGTTCCAAATGTTAGATGTTTTGCAATCGTTTCTATTTTATTTTATAGGAGGTTTATTTATGAATGCATTATGGTTAGTTCTTTTAAGTATTATTTGTTTTGTTGTTGCTTACATTACTTATGGTGCCTGGCTTGCAAAGCAATGGGGCATCGATCCTTCCAGAAAGACTCCTGCAAATGAAATTAATGATGGTATAGATTATGTACCGTCTAAACCGGCTGTACTGATGGGTCACCACTTTGCATCAATAGCTGGAGCAGGTCCTATTAACGGACCTATTCAGGCGGCAATTTTTGGATGGGTTCCTGTATTGCTGTGGATTATTATCGGAAGTATATTTGTAGGTGGAGTACATGACTTTGGCGCATTGTTTGCATCTGTACGTCATAAAGGAAAATCAATCGGAGAAGTAATAAAAGTAAATATGGGAAGAAAAGGCATGATGCTGTTTTCAATATTTGCCTGGTTAACATTATTGCTTGTTGTTGCAGCATTCACTAATATCGTAGCAGCTACTTTTGCTGCGGTTCCAGCAGCAGCTTCATCTTCACTGATGTTCATTTTATTGGCTGTGGCATTTGGCTGGGCAGTGTACAGAAAAGGGTTATCATTGAAGGTAGGAACAATTATCGGCGTTATCCTACTGTTCACATGCGTTTGGCTGGGATATATATTCCCACTTGCTTTAAGCGTAAATACATGGATTGTAATAATGATGGTTTATATATTTGTAGCTTCTACAGCTCCTGTATGGATTTTGCTGCAGCCTAGAGATTACTTGAATTCATTCCTATTGTATGCAATGATAGCCGGAGCAGTAATAGGTTTAGTAGTTTTCAGACCTGAAGTTCAACTTCCGGCTATAACAGGTTTTAATGTAGGTGGACAATATCTATTCCCTATGCTGTTTGTAATAGTTGCCTGCGGTGCTATATCTGGTTTCCACTCACTGGTTGGTTCAGGAACTACATCCAAGCAGATTGATAATGAAAAAGATGCCAGAATAATCGGTTATGGTGCAATGCTTATTGAAGGTGTATTGGCAGTAATAGCATTAATAACAGCAGCATATGTATCACAGGGAGATTTGACAGAGTTGTTAAAAGGTGGGCCTGTAAATGTATTCTCCAATGGAATCGGAACATTTATGGCTACATTTGGAGTTCCGTTTGCTGTAGGTAAGGCATTTGTTGCTTTGGCAGTATCTGCGTTTGCATTGACAAGCCTTGACACAGCAACAAGACTTGGAAGATTCATATTCCAGGAATTCTTTGATAATCCTGAGAAAGAAAAACAGTCAATTTTTACTAATATGTACGTATCTACAGCTATAACTGTTTTGATAGGCGGTTATCTGGCTACAGGTGGATATAAATCTATTTGGCCTATATTCGGTTCAGCAAATCAGCTGTTGGCAGCATTAGCTTTATTGGCAATAGCAGTATGGCTGAAAAACACTGGAAAGAACTATCACATGCTAGTAATACCAATGGTTTTCATGCTTGTTGTAACATTGAGTGCATTGTTGTTGCTCATTAGATCTAATTTCCTTGCAGGAAATTACCTGCTGGTAATATTCCCTGTATTGCTTTTCGTTCTTGCAGTTATTCTGGCTAAGGAAGGTTATGGAATTATCTACAAGAAGGATGGAATTGAAAAGGCTACTAAGTGAAATTAATCCCATTGAAAATCCTGCGTAAAGCGCAGGATTTTTTATTTTAAGTATTAAAAAATTGAATAATATTAAATAAGAAAAAAACTTAATATATATATCGTTTGCTTCAATAATTTTCAAAGTGCATGAAACTTGTCGAAAATTGTAACGAAATAGCAAAACATGCTTTCTTAATTATTACTTTTAGAATAATATTCTGAACAATTATGTCCTCAAAAAATTATTGACTATATTTATCAATGGTGTTACAATTCAATATGTTTGAAAAGTTAAAGCTTAAAAAGAAGTAAAACGTTTCATAAGAACTTAATTTTATATTTTAGTTTATTTTATGATCGTTACCATTAAATACTATAATGAAAAGTTTATATTTCTTTTAGCTTTACAGGAAGTATAATTCCAGAAAACATAATTTTATTATTTAGGGAGGACAATTAATATGGCAACGTTTTTAATCGGAATTATTATTTTGGTTGTTGGCGGTTTTGTTTACGGTAAATACTGTGAAAATGTTTTTGGACCTGATGACAGAGAAACACCAGCAATAGCAAAAGCAGACGGAGTAGACTTCGTCGTAATGAAAAAATGGAAAAATGCACTAATTGAATTACTCAACATCGCAGGTACTGGACCTATATTCGGTGCAATACAAGGTATTCTATTTGGACCTATAGCATTTATTACAATCCCAGTTGGTTGTGTACTTGCAGGATCTATGCATGACTACTTCTCAGGTATGATCTCTATGCGTAACGGTGGAGCTCAAATGCCTAAACTTATTAAAAAGTATTTAGGAAACAATGTTATAAAAGCTTACAACTTCTTCTTATGGATATTGATGTTCCTGGTAGGTGTTGTGTTCGTTTATACACCTGGAGACTTAATTGTAACTCAAGTTTTGGGACAAGAAGCAGCAGTTGCTAACCCAACAGTATGGATTGTATACGGATGTATATTCCTTTACTATCTGATAGCTACATTGTTCCCAATTGATGCGATAATCGGAAGAATTTACCCAATATTCGGCGGATTCCTGATTCTTTCAGCAGTAGGTATTTTTGTAGGAGTTCTTATGGATGGTGGAGCTAACCTTACTAACTTATCATTCTCTTCAAACCCATTTGCACAGCATGCAACAGGACTTCCATTTATACCAACATTCTTCATTACAGTAGCATGCGGTATAATGTCAGGATTCCATGCAACTCAGGCTACTTTGATTTCAAGAACAGTTAAATCAGAAAAAGAAGGTAAAGCTACATTCTTTAACATGATGATTGTTGAAGGATTCATAGCTATGTGCTGGGCAGCTGGTGCTATGGTTATATTCGGTAGAGGAACAGAATTAACTACAGCTCCTACATTGATGGTTGGTCTTGTATCAAGAGGCTTCTTGGGACCAATAGGCGGTATGATTGCAGTTATAGGAGTTATTGTACTTCCAATAACTTCAGGAGATACAGCATTCAGATCATTGAGACTTATGGTTTCTGAACAGTTCAACATTAACCAGAAAGTAGCAAGAAACAGAATAATAACTACAGCATGCTTGTTCGTTCCTGCAGTAGTTGTTCTATTCTATGCAAAATCATCACCTACTGGATTTAATATTCTGTGGAGATACTTCTCATTCACTAACCAGTTCGTAGCTACATTTGCTTTGGCAACAATTGCAGTATATCTGTACATCAACGGCAAAAACTTCCTGGTTGCTTTAATTCCTGGAATGTTCTACTTCTTCGTAACATTGAGCTTCATTTTCCATGCTCCTATCGGTTTGAAACTTGACGAAAGACTTGGACTGGATCCAAAAAGCTATACAGCTTCATTCATTCTTGCAGCAGTATGCTGTTTAGCATATGCATGGTTTGTTAAGAAACATGGCGAAAAAGAAAAAGATCATATTTTACAGGATGTAATTTCTTAAATTTAATCAACAGAAGGATCACCAAATGCGGTGGTCCTTTTTTTTATATACTAGGAAAGTTCTCTTTCCTAGTATATAAAACAGGGATTGCAAAGGGCGGGACGCCCTTGCCGTCAAGGGGGGTGCGGAGTCTAAAACGCGTATGCGTTTTTACGCAGAAGGGGGACATAGGTCCCCCTAGCGGAGTTGCGGAGCAACTTTTATGCCCTAACCCTGTTTACAAAACATATAATTTTTGATACAATTTACTTGAATTTGCTGAGTTATTCTAATGAAATATGGTAAAATACATTTTAAAGGGTGTCATTATGAACAGAGTAATACGATTGTTGTTTAACAGGGTTACGTTGGTAACATTGGCAATTTTGTTTCAGTTGCTCACATTTGCATTAATTATATGGAAGTTCAGCAGTTACTTCGTTTTATTCGATGCTGTTTTTATGATAGTCAGTGTACTTGTTGTTATTTATATATTAAACAGAAGAAGCGACCCGGCTTACAAAATTGCCTGGATTATACCAATCATGCTTTTCCCCATATTTGGAGGAATATTTTATCTCATGGTTGGTGGTAGAGGTTTGTCTTTGCGCAAGAAAAACAACATGCAGGGTATAACAAACCAGCTGAGAAGTTCTCTGAGACAGGATTCAGAAACACTTGAACTTTTGAAAAAAGAAAGCATAAGCGCCTACAATCAGGCAAAATATATAGACAATTACTCGCTGTGTCCTGTTTACAATGATACTGAAACGGAGTTTTATCCATCAGGAGAATTGTTTTACGAACATCTTCTTGAAGAATTAAAGAAGGCTGAAAAATACATTTTTCTTGAATTCTTCATAATAGAAGAAGGAATAATGTGGAATTCGATTTTGGACATACTTGCAGAAAAAGCAAAAAAGGGTGTTGATGTGAGAGTTATTTACGATGATGTGGGTTGTGTTTTCACTCTTCCTTCAGACTATGACAAAAAACTCCAATCAATGGGAATTAAATGCTGTGTATTCAATCCTTTCCTTCCGGTTCTAACATTCAGCCTCAACAACAGGGACCACAGAAAGATTGCTGTCATAGACGGAAAATCAGCCTTTACGGGAGGAGCGAACCTTGCAGATGAATATATCAATGAACGTGAGAAGTACGGACATTGGAGAGACTGTGCCATCAAATTAAAGGGCGAAGCAGTCATGAGCCTGACAGCCATGTTTTTGTCCATGTGGAATTTCCTTGCTAAAACAACAGAAGATTTCAGCAGGTTTAAACCTGAAATTCTTCCTACGGACTCACAGTGCCAAGGCTTTGTTCAGCCTTTTGACGACAGCCCCCTTGATGATGAAAATGTAAGCGAAGCAGTGTACATGAATTTAATAAATCAGGCAAAAAAGTATGTATATATAGAAACTCCGTATCTTATAGCAGACAATAAAATGATGGTGGCTCTTTCAATGGCTGCAAAAAGGGGAGTTGACGTTAGAATTCTTACGCCTCACATACCGGACAAGTGGTATGCCTTTGCAGTCACTCAGTCCAATTACGAAGAACTCATTGAAGCAGGAGTTTCAATCTATGAATACACACCGGGGTTCAAC
Organism: Sedimentibacter sp. B4; assembly: GCF_000309315.1. Lineage (NCBI taxonomy): Bacteria > Bacillati > Bacillota > Tissierellia > Sedimentibacter > Sedimentibacter sp. B4. The sequence goes on along the minus strand of NZ_CANG01000959.1, from coordinate 137,020 downwards.
CACGGAAAAACTTTTGTGGTTGATGATGAATATGCAGTGGTCGGGACAATAAATCTTGATTATAGAAGTCTTTACCTTCATTTTGAATGCGGTGTTTGGATGTACGGCACAAAGTGTATAGAGCAGGTGAAACAAAGCACATTGAATGCTTATGATCTTAGCAAGAAAGTAACAATTGAAGAACTTAAAAAGATTTCAAAAATCAGAAGGATTGGAAGAACTGTTCTTAAAATTCTTTCACCTCTGATGTAAAAAATACATAAGGAATGGACAGATATGAAAAAAGACATGAAATTTTATTGGAAGCTATTTTCTTCCACTTTTTCATTAAGCGCGTTCACAATAGGCGGAGGATACGTCATTGTGCCGTTGATGAGGAAGAAGTTTGTTGAAGAGTTGAATTGGATCGAAGAAGAGGAAATGCTAAACCTGGTTGCAATTTCTCAGTCTGCTCCGGGGCCAATTGCAGTCAATACATCCATAATGGTTGGCTACAGGCTCGCAGGGGTTCTTGGTTCATTTGTATCAATACTTGGAACAGTGCTGCCGCCTTTAATAACAATAACGGTTGTTGCTCAGTTTTATGCGGCATTTAAGGAAAACAAAATAGTTAATGCATTGCTTTTGGGTATGAGAGCCGGTGTTGCAGCCGTAATTATAGATGTTATAATAAAGATGGCAAAGGATATTGTAAAGAGCAAGAATAAGGTGTCAATAATGATTATGACAGTAACATTTCTAGCTGCTGTTGTATTTGACATAAATGCTGCACTAATAATAATCTTAAGCGGAGCTTTTGGTGCATTTTATTATCAGATGCTTAAGAAGGGCGGTGATCAGCAATGATATATTTACAAATATTCTGGAGCTTTTTTCAAATAGGATTGTTCAGCATTGGTGGAGGATATGCAGCACTGCCGCTTATTGAACATCAGGTGCTCGAAATTCACAAATGGCTAACGTTAGGAGAATTTGCAGACCTTCTTACAATTTCTCAGATGACCCCCGGACCCATAGCTCTTAATGCATCAACATTTGTTGGTACAAAGGTTGCAGGATTATTAGGAGCAGTCATTGCCACTGTTGGATGTGTTACACCATCCTGCATAATAGTAATTACACTTGCTTATTTTTATTTTAAATATAAAAACTTATCCACCATTCAAGGAATTTTAAAGGGATTAAGACCTGCAGTTGTATCTTTGATTGCTTCTGCCGGTTTGTCCATACTTCTTCTTGCAGTATTTAAAACTGAAGGAGTTACATTAACAACAATGAAACTAAGTGATATTAATTTTATTTCAATTGCCATGGTTGCGGCGGGAGTTGTTGTTCTTCGAAAGTTCAAGATGGATCCCATTAAAGTCATGATTGCAGCAGGAATAGTGGGTATATTCATTTACGGTATATAACTGTCATTGTCTTTCTATAAAGCAATGCGAAGGAGAGTATATGTCAGAAAACAAATTTACACATTTGCACGTCCATACTGAGTTCAGCCTGTTGGACGGCGCATGCAGAATTGAAGAACTTGTTAAGAGAGCAGCAGAGCTTGGCATGGATTCCCTGGCCATTACAGATCACGGATCCATGTACGGTGTTGTGGAGTTTTTCAAACAAGCAAAAAAAGCAGGCATAAAGCCCATACTTGGTTTTGAATCATATGTATCACCCAGAAAGATGACTGACAAGGATCCCCAAAAGGATAAAAATCAGTACCATCTTGTTTTGCTCGCTGAAAATTATACGGGTTATAAAAACATCATAAAGCTTTGTTCTGAAGGCTTTGTGGACGGATACTATTACAAGCCGAGAATCGACCATGAAACTTTAAGGCGTCACAGCCAGGGCGTTATTGCCCTAAGCGCATGTTTGGCGGGAGAAGTTCAGACAAAATTGCTTGAAAATAATTACGAAGATGCTGTGAAGGCAGCTCTTTTGTATAAAGATATATTTGGAGAAAATAATTTTTATCTTGAAATGCAGGACCACGGCATGCAGGAGCAGCAGGCTGTAAACAAGAACCTTCTAAAAATAGCCAATGAAACAGGAATAAAACTTGTTGCCACAAATGACGTGCACTATATAAACAAAGAAGATTCATACTTTCACGATGTTCTTCTCTGCATTCAAATGCAGAAATCAGTAATGGATGAAGACCGCATGAAATTTCCGTCAGATGAATTTTATCTTAAATCATACGAAGAAATGGCACAGATTTTTCCTGAGGATATTTTAAAAAATACTCACGATATAGCCAGAAGATGCAATGTGGAACTTGATTTTGACACGGTACACCTGCCGGAGTTCAATATTCCCGAAGGTTATGAGAAGTCAGAATATTTCAGAGAAATATGTCAGAAAGGCCTGCAGGAAAGATACAAAATTGTGACAGATGACATTCAGAAGCGTCTTGATTATGAAATAGGGATTATAGAACAGATGGGATACGTTGATTACTTTCTCATAGTGTGGGATTTCATCAAGTATGCCAAGGACAACAAAATAATGGTAGGACCAGGCAGAGGCTCTGCAGCAGGAAGTCTGGTTGCCTATTCCATGAAAATAACAAACATCGACCCTCTTAAATACAGCCTTATATTTGAAAGATTCTTGAATCCTGACAGAATAAGTATGCCGGATATAGACGTTGACTTTTGCTATGAAAGACGAGAAGAAGTTATAGAATATGTTAAAAACAAGTATGGCAGCAGCAGGGTGGCCCAGATAATTACATTCGGAACAATGGCCGCAAGAGGAGCAATCAGAGACGTTGGAAGGGCCCTGAACCTATCTTACGGAGAGGTTGACTTCATAGCCAAGAAGATACCAATGGAACTTGGAATGACCATTTCTAAGGCTCTGGAGGTAAACAAGGAATTAAAGGACCTGTACGATGGGGAGACAAAGGTTAATAAGCTCCTGAATGTTGCTCTTAAGGTGGAAGGATTACCAAGGCATGCTTCAACTCATGCAGCAGGAGTTCTCATATCAAGAGAAGATGTTACAGAATATGTTCCTCTGTCAAGAAACAAGGATATAATAACAACTCAGTTTAACATGATAGAACTTGAGGAACTGGGTTTACTTAAGATGGATTTTTTAGGACTCAGGACACTTACTGTCATAAGAGATGCCATAGATTTAATAGAATCAAATCATCACCTGAAGATTGATTTTGCTAACTGCAGCTATGATGACAAAAATGTTTACAAGTTGTTTTCAAATGCGGATACCCTGGGGATATTCCAGTTTGAAAGTTCAGGCATGAGGGCTTTTTTAAGCGAGCTTAAGCCCACGGAATTTGAAAATATAGCAGCTGCGAACGCCTTGTACAGGCCGGGACCTATGGGACAGATTCCCGTATATATAAAAAACAAGATTAATCCGGACAGTGTAAAGTATCTTCACCCAAAACTTGAGCCAATACTTAACGTAACATATGGTTGCATGGTTTACCAGGAACAGGTTATGCAGATAGTAAGGGACATCGGCGGATTTACTATGGGGCGCTCAGATCTTTTGCGAAGAGCCATGGGTAAGAAAAAAATGAGCGTCATGCTTGAAGAACGCCAAAACTTCATATATGGCAAGAAAGCCGAAAACAATGAGCCTGCAATATTAGGAGCAGTAAACAACGGTGTGGATGAAAAATCTGCCAACGACATTTACGACCTTATGGTTGAATTTGCAAAGTATGCTTTCCCAAAAGCCCATTCGGTTGCATATGCAGCTCTTGCATATGAAACAGCATGGCTGAAGTACTATTATCCTGTGGAATTCATGGCAGCTTTAATTTCAAGCATCATGGGAAGTTCAGGCACTGTTTCACTGTACATCAGGGAATGCAAGAGGTTAGGAATAGAAATACTGCCGCCGGATGTCAATGAAAGCCTTGATAAATTTACTGTGAAAAATGGAAAAATCCGTTTCGGACTGGCTGCTGTAAAAAATGTTGGAACAAATGTAATAGCCGATATTGTAAAGGCTAGAGAAACTAAGGGCAAGTTTACAAGCTTTGCTGATTTCTGCACTAAGGTTGACCAGAATGTACTCAATAAAAGGCAGATAGAATCTCTCATAAAGTGCGGCGCGTTTGATTTTCTCGGAGTTTACAGATCACAGCTCATGGCCGTATATGAAAAAACAATTGATTCAATTGTAAATCAGAAAAAAAGAAACATTGAAGGTCAGTTTTCAATGTTTGACGACAATTCATCCTCTGAAATAGACATGTCATTAAATGATGAAATGCCAAATCTTCCGGAATACAATGAAAAAATGCTCTTAGCCATGGAAAAGGAAATGGTTGGAGTTTATTTAAGCGGTCATCCTCTTTCTGAATATGAGGATGAGCTTGACAAAAAAGCTACCACAAACTCCAGCGAAATTGCTGATATAAAGGATCAAGAGGAAGAAAATAAAATCTTAAGAGATGGAAGCCGTGTTGTAATGGGCGGAATAATAATTAAAAAACAAAATAAAATAACAAAGAACAACAATATGATGGCTTTTGTAACACTGGAGGATTTGTACGGAACTTTTGAAGGAATTGTATTTCCAAAGGTTTATGAAAACTGCAAGGATGTTTTGTACGAAGACAGCATAGTCCTCATTGAAGGAACAATAAATGCAGCAGAGGATGATGCACCAAAACTAATATGCAACAAAATTTCTGAGCTTAAAAAAAGTACAACAAATGTTTCTAAACATAAGGAAAATAAATTATACATCAAAGTTAAAGATAAGAATCACTATATGAAAATAAAAAATGAATTATTTACAAATATTAGTAAATACAACGGCAATGATTGTGTTATAATCTACAGTGAACTGGAAAAGGCAAATATGGTTCTCCCAAAAAATTGCTGGATAGATGCAAACAACAAGAATTTAATAAATGATCTGAAGGCATTGCTGGGAGAAACTAACATAGTTCTAAAATAGTAGGGGAGGATCTCGTGTCCTCCCGCGCAGGCGGGCACAAGACCCGCCCCTACAATTGGTAAAAAATAGAAATAACTTTGTCATCAAACTAAATTATATTTAAGAAATAATTCTTAATTCTTAACTCTTAATTCTTAATTACAAACAGGAGGCTTTTATGAAAAAAATCGGAGTACTTACCAGCGGAGGAGATGCGCCTGGAATGAATGCTGCCATAAGGGCAGTAGTAAGATACGGAATTTTCAATAACATAAATGTTGTAGGTATTAAAAACGGATTCAGAGGCCTGGTTGAAGGTGATTCTATGGAGATGAGCCTTTCATCGGTTGCTGACATTATTCATAGAGGAGGAACGGTTCTTGGAAGTGCCAGAAGCAAAGATTTTCAAGAAAAAGAGGGCTTTGAGAGGGCTCTTAAAAATGTGAAATATTTAGGCCTTGACGGAATTGTGACAATAGGAGGAGACGGAACGTTCAAGGGTGCCATGGAGCTTGCAAAGGCTGGAGTACCAACAATTGGGATACCTGGTACAATAGATAATGACCTGGCATATACTCAGTATACTCTTGGTTTTTTCACGGCTCTAACTACTGTGCTTGAATCAGTTGAAAAAATCAGAGACACTTCCTCATCTCACGGGAGAACAAATGTAATTCAGGTTATGGGCAGAAACTGCGGAGACATAGCTTTGTATGCAGGTTTGGCCGGCGGAGCAGAAATGGTTATAATTCCTGAAGTTGATTATAATATTGATGAAGTGTGCGATAAAATTATGCAGGGCAGGGCAAGAGGAAAGAAGCATAGCATAATAATACTGGCAGAAGGTGCCGGAGATGCAAAGGACATAAGTGAATTAATAGAAAAAAAGACAGGTGTGGGTACAAGATATTCTGTTCTCGGATACACTCAAAGAGGAGGCACACCTTCAGCATTTGACAGGCTCATGGGAAGCCAGATGGGTGCCATGGCTGTGGAGCTTCTTACAAGTTCTGTTTCTAACAGGGTGCTTGGAATAAAAGGAAATGAAATATTCCATATGGATATTGAAGAAGCTCTTTCAATGGAAAAGAAATTTGATGATAAGTCATACGAGCTGACAAAAATACTTTCCATATAATATCGGAATGATTTAACAACAATTAGAATAAAAAGGAGTGATAATATGCAGAAATTAAGAAAAACAAAAATTGTATGTACCATAGGACCATCATCCCAGGATGAAAAGTCCTTTAAAGAACTTGTTTTAAATGGATTGAATGTGGCAAGACTCAATTTTTCTCACGGAACCCATGAAGAACACAAGGCAAAAATAGATGTAATAAAAAAAGTGCGTGAAGATCTTGGAACCTGTACTGCAATAATGCTGGACACAAAGGGACCTGAAATAAGAACAAGAGATTTTGAAAACGGCGTTGCTGAACTTGTAAAGGATCAGGAATTCATCCTTACCACAAGGGATACTTTGGGAAATAAAAATATTGCAAGCGTTACATACGATAAGTTTGCCCAGGATGTAAAACCAGGCGATACAGTGCTTATAGATGACGGGCTCATAAGCCTTGAAGTTGTTGAGTCATTAAACGATACTGACTTAAAATGCATTGTAAAAAACGGAGGAACCGTAAAAAACAAAAAAGGAATTAATGTTCCAAACGTTCAGATAAATTTGCCTGCTCTTACTGAAAGAGACATAGACGACATACAGTTTGGTATCGAAAATGGAATTGATTACATAGCAGCATCATTTATTAGAAAGGCAGATGATGTAATAGCCATAAGAAGAATTCTGGAAGACAACTTTGCAGACCACATAATGATTATCTCTAAAATTGAAAACAGGCAGGGTGTGGAGAACATTGATGAAATAATAGAAGTATCAGACGGTATAATGGTAGCAAGGGGAGATTTGGGAGTTGAAATACCTGCAGAGGAGGTTCCTCTGGTTCAGAAAACTCTAATCAAAAAGTGCAACGATGCAGGTAAACCGGTTATTACTGCAACACAAATGCTGGATTCTATGATGCGTAACCCTCGTCCTACAAGAGCTGAGGTTTCAGACGTGGCAACAGCAATATTTGAAGGTTCAGATGCCATAATGCTGTCAGGAGAAACAGCATCAGGAAGCTATCCTACAGAAGCTGTGAAGACAATGTCAAGAATAGCAACAATGATAGAAAACTCGCTGGATTATGATGAAATATTGAAAAATAAAAACATAGCGTTCCAAAACAGCATAACTGATTCCATAAGCTATGCAACATGCAAGACATGTCTGGATCTAAAGGCTTCTGCAATAATTTCAGCAACATCATCAGGTTACACAGCAGCAGCAGTATCCAGGTACAGACCAAAGGCTCCAATTATAGCAGCCACTCAATCTGAGCAGGTAATGAGAAGGATGTCTCTTTACTGGGGAGTATACCCTATTAAAATCGAAAAGCTTAATTCCACTGATGAAATAGTTGAAAAGTCTGTGGATAGAGCACTGGAAATGGGCTACATTGAAAACGGAGACCTGACAATCATAACAGCAGGTGTACCTGTTGGAGTTTCAGGAAGCACAAACCTTTTAAAAGTTCATATAGTAAGCGAAATTCTATACAAGAGAGTGGGAGTTGGAAAAGAAACTATTATTGCAAAGGCAAGAGTAGCTAAGAATGCTTTAGAACTAAGAGATAAGTTTGAAGACGGAGATATTATCGTCATGACTGCAACTGATAAAGATGTGATTGAATATATGTCAAGAGCTTCGGCAATAATAGTTGAAGAAGGCGGCCTTACATCACATGCATTCATTGCAGGACTGAATCTTGGAATTGAAGTAATAGTAGGAGCAGAAGACTGTACAAAAGTTATAAAAGATGGAGAACTTCTTACTGTCAACGGAAGACAGGGCGTTGTTTACAGAGGCCAAGCCAAAATAATGTAAAAGGAGATAGTACCATCGAAAAATATAAAAGCATAGTAAAATTATCACTGCCCATAATGTTTATGGCTCTGATAATTTTGCTGATTGTTTTTAATCCAGGCGCTTTCAGCTGGATTATAGATTCATTCAAACCAATTATTTATGCCCTTATAATTGCGTATCTTCTTGATTCAGTTGTAGAATTTTTCATGAAGAAGCTCAAGGTAAGAAGGGCACAGGGAATTTTTCTTGCCTGCATAATTTTAATAGGTCTTATAAGTACTCTTGTATACAAGGTTGTACCCCAGATAGTTGAAAATATTAACAACATAGTAAATTTTATAATGGATGGAAATGTGGATGTTGTTCAGATAGTTACAGATTTGAAAGACAGAATCAATCACCCATATGTTGTATACGTTACGGATTATATCCTTGAAGCAAGCGAATCAGTGAAGGAACTCATGAATGATTTGCTTCTCAGAGTATCAAACATGCTTATGAGGCTGGTAACCAACATAGGTTCAAGTGCATTTACTGTTGTAACAAGCTTCATCATAAATATATACATGCTTTCTGAAAAAGAAGACATTCTTGCAAGAGGAAGAAGATTCATATATGCTTATTTTAATCAGCACAAAGCAAGAAAGACTCTTGAAGCTTTCAGCCGTGGAAATAAAATTTTTAAAAGCTTTTTAAACGGCAAATTGCTTGATTCAGCAATTGTTGGAGTTATATGCGTAGTAGTGTTTTACATATTCAAAGTGCCATATGCTCCGCTCATGGGAACGATTATAGGGGTATTCAACATCATTCCTTATTTTGGCCCCATAATAGGATCGGTTCCTGTTGTAATTGTTTCATTTTTCGTGGATCCCCCAAAGGCTGTCTATGCTCTTATTATAATAATAGTTATACAGCAGCTTGACGCAAACATTCTTGATCCTAAAATAGTTGGAAACAATGTGGGTGTAAGCCCTTTCTGGATAATCACATCAGTTACTTTGGGAGGAAATTTGTTCGGCATTCCTGGAATGATTTTGGGAGTTCCTGTTGTGGTTTTAATTAAGACCATCATAGAGGAAGCAGTGGACATGAGACTTATAGAAAAAGGAATATGTGACATAGAAAAAGAAAAAATGAGAGATAATAAAAATAAAAACCTGCCAAAGCAGGTTTTTTATTTGTTAATCATCAAGTGAAGTTGATCTTGGCCTGCAGCCACCGCCTGCTCCGCCTACAGAGTTCTCGTCGATTTGACGTGGGAACAATCTTGGGAATGTCGGGCAAATAGAAGCCTGCTCTGGTGATAATTGTACAAATCCTGTTGAAAGTACACATAACTGAACAGGAACAACTATTTTCTTTTCGCAGGAAACGCAAAGAGAGATAATCAAGTTGATTGACAATTCACCAGTTCTTGGGTCAAGAGTAAAGTCTCTTTGAATGCTGTTAGTTGCAAGTCTTACTATGCATGACAAGTTGCAGAATTCAGTAAATCTTGGCAGGAATGCTGTGTCTTGCACTGAAGGTACGCAAATTTCAAAGAAGTTAGTCAATACTAAAGGATTACATTTTGGTGCTATTTCAACAACTGCTGTGAGTGTTATTATGCTTTCATTGTCTGAATTGCAAGGTGAAACAACTAAATCAATTTCTACTTCAACACAGCCTGTTATTTCAATGTTCTGAGTTCCGAATACTGGAGTTCCCAGTTCTTCTTCATCACAGAATTGAGTGTCAGCGAATACTAATTTTTCGCTTAATGTTCCGTCTGGTCCTATTACTTTATAGTCGCAGCCATCTTCTTTCTTAACAAACTGTCCGCCTGATAATTGAGTGTTTGGATTGATTTTCAAATTGCAGTCGTCATTGATGTTGTCAGGATTGAAGAATTTTCTGCATCTGATATCAGCAATTCTGATTATATTTGTTCCGCATCCTAGGTTTGGTTCGAAAACTGTATCCGGAGCTGTTTTTAATCCTTGCAGATTAAAAAGCACTGCATCGTAAACTTTTTGTACATATATTGGTTCAGTTACCACATTTCTCAATGTACCATCCCAATCACAACCTGATTGACCTGTACAGCATCTATCTGCAATACCGCCAATGCCTGCAACGGAATTATTGTTATTATTGTTTGAGCATTTCATGCTTATATTACCTCCTCATATTTTACTGTTGCTTTACTTCAATATATTCTAAATGGCTACAGTTGTTACAACCATCCAAACTTAAAAATATTTCTGACGGATTGTTTTTTATTGAATTTTTTTTGATGTTAGTGTAAAGTATAATAAATAATATCAATAATGGAGGAAATATGAAATTACCAATAGTTACATTTGAATTTGAAAACGGCGATGTGATAAAAGCTGAATTATACCCTGAAATAGCTCCAATCACTGTTAACAATTTTATTTCACTGATCAACAAAAATTTTTATGACGGAAAAATATTTCACAGGGTTATAGAAGGATTCATGATTCAAGGAGGATGCCCTAACGGAAACGGAATGGGAGGACCTGGATATACCATAAAGGGTGAATTTACAGGCAACGGATTTAAAAATGACCTTAAGCATGATGCAGGAGTGCTTTCAATGGCAAGATCCATGAGCCCTAATTCAGCAGGCTCACAATTTTTCGTAATGCATAAAAAGTCTCCTCATCTTGACGGTCAATATGCTGCATTTGGAAAAGTGATTGAAGGAATGGATGTAGTAAACAAAATTGCAGCAACAAAGACTGACCGCATGGACAGACCTGTTCAGGAAGTTAAGCTTAAACAAGTGACAGTTGACACATTCGGAGAAATATATCCAGAACCTGAGAAATTCAATTAAGAATTAAGAGTTAAGAATTATAAGTTAATAACTGGAAGGTGAGAGGATGATAAGTTTTGTCAAATAATATAATACTTGATAAAAGTTTTAAATTTGACATAAGAATTGTCGCACTCTACAAACATTTATGTTTAAATAAAAAAGAATACATAATGTCTAAACAGTTGTTAAAAAGCGGTACCAGTATTGGCGCCAACGTATATGAAGCTGAAAACTCCCAATCAAAAAAGGATTTTTGGGCAAAAGTATATAGCATTTAAAGAATCAGCAGAAACAGAATATTGGATTAAATTGCTTCATGAGACTGATTATTTAAATGATGATGAATATGAAAGCATTTTTAATGATTGTACTGAAATTAAAAGAATTCTTAGTTCAATAATTAAAACCACTAAAGAAAATTACAATATCAATTAAAAAGAAAGACGTGTCATTTTGACACGTCTTTCAACATTCAATTCTTAATTCTTAACTCTTAATTATTAATTAGCAGTGTGGAGCCGTTTCTGTCTTTTTGAACTGTGATTGAAGATTCTATTGTTTCCTTTAGAAGCTGCACATGGGATATGATTCCAACAAGTCTCTTAGATCCCTTTACAGATCCCAATATGTTCATGGCATCTGCTATTGATGAGGAATCCAGGCTTCCAAACCCTTCATCAATAAACATGGTGTCTATTTTTATTCCGCCTGATTGTGCTTGTACAATTGAAGACAGTCCCAGAGACAAAGCAAGAGAAACAAGGAACTTCTCTCCTCCTGACAAACCAGCAACACCTCTTTTTTCTCCGGAGTAACCGTCAAAAACTTCCAGCTCAAGCCCTGCTTTTCTTGTTCGTCCGCTTCCTTCAAGAGTTCTGCAAAGCTGGTATCGACCGCCGTGGACATTTTTCAAAAGTCGGTTTGCTTCAACAGTAACGCTGGTGAGCATAACTCCCAGGACGTAACGCCTGAGGCTTATGCCTTTGTCGCCGCGAAGAGTAGTTCCAAAGCTGTAGTAGGAATCATATTTGCGTATGAGTTCCTGCAGTAGTTTTTGCTCTTCACAAACACGCTTGATTAAAGTTTCAAGTCTGTTTTTTCGTTCATTCAGAAGAGCAGATTGTTTTTCAAGCTGTGTAATTTTGGTCTCCAGTTCACTGACAATATTTTTCATATTTTCTATTTGAGGCTTTGATTTATTTGCTGTAAGTTTCTCAAGCCTTTCAAGATTTTTGGCAACTGATTTTTTTTCGATGATGTAATCCTGGATTTTTTTGTCCCATTCATCCAATGTATCTTGATCAGTAAGGAAGGATTTAAATTCCTGTGTGTCAGCAAAGCCGTTTTGTTTCAGCAAATCCAGATATTCTTCCTTTGCTGTGTTGTAATCCTTTGTTCTTATTTCGAAATCTTCCTTAAGAAACAAGAGAGATGCATTTGATGAACTCAATTTTTTGTCGGCAAGAAGGCTTTTGTCTGTCAGTGCTGAAAGCTCATCAGTATATCTTGTTATTTCATTTTTTAAATTGTTTATTTTGTTCATCAGGACATTTTCATCATCTATGCCGTCAATTTTTCTTATGCTTAAGGAATTGTAATTAGCATATGTTTCTTCCTTTAACTTGCTTTGAGAAGACAACTGATTAGCAAGCTCAGAAATTTTGGTTTCAAGTTTAGCAATTTCTGATGATATGGAGGCAATTGCATCTAACAAATCATTTAATTTTCCTGCTTCTGTTTCTGCAGTTTTTAACTCTGACAATGTGTCTTCCTTTATAAAACCATCCAGGCTTTTACCTATTTCTGCAATTTCATTTTCAAGACTTTGGTATTTTTCTAATTTTGAAGATTTATTAGCTTCCTGACGAGCAATAATGTTGTTTAGTTCAGCTGTTTCCTCGCTTAATTTATCCAATGAAGTTCGCATGTTTTTAATAAGTGCAGAATCTACATCTTCAGTTGATTTTGATGGCTTTTGAGGATGATGGATGCTTCCACAAACAGGGCAGGGTTTGCCGTCTTCAAGTTTTTCACTTATGATGTATGCTGTTTGTTCAATGTACCTGCTGTATGTCTCATCATATATTTTCATTTTAGCAGCAACGGTTTTTTTGTTCTTTTCCAGGTCCTTATTAAGCATATTTATTGAATTTTCTGCTTTCTTTAATTCAAGCCCTGTAATGTTAAGCTCCAGTGTCTTTTTATCAAGAAGTATGAATTTTTCTGCCCTTTCCCTGAGTTCCGGAAGCTTCATGGTGTAATTATTGAAAATAAAATCCTTTTTGTCGGAATATTTCTTCAGCTTGTCCTTTGTAAGAGCAAGTTTTTCCTGATTCAAAGTATCTTCAGCTTTAAGCAGGTCATACTTCTTGCTTTCATTTTCAGATGATATTCTGGCACTGGAAATCTGTCTGTATACCTGTATGAGTCCTTCGGCAATGATTTTATTTTCCTTTAGCTTCTCAATTTCGCTTTCTCTTTTCTTAAGCTCATCGAGTGAGTTTTGTAAATTTTCCTTTGCAAGTATGCATTCAGCGTTGGTTTTCTTTTCTGTCTCCAACCTTTGTCTTACTTCATTGAACTGGCCATACAGATTCATTGCATTTGAGTACTTTTGCTCAATGCTTTGGGATTTCCTTCCTTTATCAAGTTTTGCTGACAGAATGCTGATTTTGTTTTCCTGTTCCTTGATAGTTTTAAGTTCATTTTCAGTCCTTGTTTTTTCCTCAAATAAATTGAAAAGGTCTATGTTTATTTCAAGCTTTGTTTTTTCTGCAGCAAGGAGTTGTGCAGCTTCTTTTTTCTCGCCGGAAGTAAGTTCTATGTTTTTATTTAGTTCAGATATATGATTGTCCAAATCTTCAATTGTTCCGGCATTTTCAGACTTCAGAATCATATTGATATTTTCTCTTTTCACAGTTAAATCACGGCTAATGTTTCTGGCTTCATTGCAGATCCATTCTGCTGCTTCCTGCCATTTTTCTGCATTGAACAATGTAACAAGTATTTCTTCTTTTTCTTCAGACTTTGCAACAAGGAGCTTTTCAAACTTACCTTGAGGAAGCATTATGACCTGTATAAACTGTTCATGATTAAGGCCTATTATCTCACATGATTTTTGTTCAATATCTCTTATTTTAGGATTTTCAAAAAAAGGAACAAATACTCCGCTTTTGTCAAGAAACATAGCATTTTGTGTTAAGGTATATTCCTTTGTGCCGTTTCGTTTAGTCCTTATATTTATACTTCTTGTAAATTTGTATGTTTTCTCATTAACTTTGAAAATGAATTCAACTTCTGTGGGGATTTTCTCCTTACAAAGCTGGCAGCGCATTGCTGTAATGTCTCCACGTTGTCCGCCGCTTGATTTTCCGTAAAGGGCATAAGTCATTGCATCAAGTATGGTTGTTTTCCCTGAACCGGTTATGCCGTGAATGAGAAAAACGCCTGAATTTTCAAATTTGTCGAAATCTATCTCCTGTTTTTTAACATATGGGCCGAAGGCCTGAAATGACAATTTTAAAGGTATCATTGCAAAACCTCCTGGCTGTTTACTGACTCCATGGCTTTCTGGAACAATTTCAATTGTTCTTCTGTCACTTCACATCCTGTTGTTTCTTTGTAGAATTTCTCCAGTATGTTGTTGGGAGAAAGGGTGTAAAGTTCTTCAACAGTGAGCTGATTTTCTTCTGTTTCATTCATTTTTCCTGTGATGTTCAATAGATTTGCATAGTATGTTCTGAAAAGCTCAACTGCTTCCATGCCTGCGTACATGTCAGTGATTTCAATTTTGATAAAATCGTCTCTTTTCATATCATGGTTAGCAAATTCAAGAACTTCATCAAAAGTTCCCCTTATGATTCTTGTTTCTCTGAGAGGTACTATTTCAAGCTCTTCATATTTTATGCCATCTTCAATTTCAAGCATTGTAATAGTCTTTAAATGACTTGCTTCACTGAATGAATACTTGATGGGGGAGCCGCTGTATCTTATGTTATAGCCCCTGTCCTGGGCCTTGTGAAGGTGTCCCATTGCAACATAATCAAATCCGTCAAATATTCCGGAAGGAACAACAGACGATCCTCCTACCATGGCTGTTCTGTCACTTTCTGATAACACAGAGCCGCTTACAAAGCAGTGGCACATGAGGATGTTGCTGTTACCTTTCTTGAAGTTTTGTTTTATATTTTTAAGCACTACTTCCATGGCATCTGCATAGCTTGATATTTTTTCTTCAGGATACAATGCTTTTACTTCATCAACATTGAAGTAGGGAATGGGATAAATGCTTGAGTTTCCAATTTCAACAGCATTAATTTCAGCTGTAAGTTTCCCATATATATAAAGCCCTGCTTTTTTTAATAATTCGTTGCATGAAGCAAGGCGTGCTGCTCCGTCGTGGTTTCCGGCTGCAATTACTACCGGTACTCCTATTTCATTGCACAGTCTCGTTACAGCATAATTGTACAATGTTATAGCTTCAGCACTGGAAACAGAGTGGTCAAAAACATCGCCTGCAATTATAACCGCATCTACTTTTTGATCTTTTGCAACATTAATGAGGTAGTCGATGAAGTATCTTTGTTCATCAATTAATGAGACATTGTGAAGACTTATTCCAAGATGCCAGTCAGATGTATGGATTATTTTCATTTTTTCTCCTTTATAACAATTGCAGTATATTTTGCCATGAATTTTAAATTCAGTATGTAGGGGAGGACTACTGTCCTCCCGTGTTATATTAAATCAAAAACACAATCAGGCACTAACCCACCCCAACGCATCGATAAATTGAAAATTAGAATCCTAAATTTTCTCCAACCAAAATAACCTTTATTTTGTTGTTTGGTCTGCAGTACCTAGTAACAAGAATTTGTCCGCAAAGTGTGTCAGGCATTGTGCATTCTGAACATTTTCCTGTAATGCGGCACGGTGTGTTTGAATTTGTTCTGAAGGTGTTTGGAATAGTTGCTTCAGTTCTTGCTCTTTTCATTGCTGTATCTATGTCTGTTGCAACTTTGTTCATTCCTGCAATGACAATCACGCTGTCAGGACCGTAGCAGAAAGCAGCCAGTCTGTTTCCGTTTCCATCAATGTTTAAGAGTTCTCCGTTCATTGTAATGGCATTTGTGCTTGTTAAAAACACATCTGCAGTGAGGGC
This sequence comes from Sedimentibacter sp. B4, assembly GCF_000309315.1. Taxonomy (NCBI): domain Bacteria; kingdom Bacillati; phylum Bacillota; class Tissierellia; genus Sedimentibacter; species Sedimentibacter sp. B4. Next base: position 121,174 of record NZ_CANG01000959.1, on the reverse strand, counting down.
CTGTTTCATGAGTCGCACTCTTTCTTCAGGGGATTTTGCCTTGTCCCTGTCTATTACTGCAATTTGCTTTTCTTCAAGCAGCTTTTTGATTCCAAGTTCATCAACAGTGTATGAACCTCCCCATGAAACCACATCATCTTGATTTATCATTGACATTGCTTTTTCTATAGCTTCTTCCCTTGTGTCAACATAATAACCTTCCATGCCTCTTTTTTGAAGATTTTTTATAATTGTGTCACTTTTTACTTTATATGATTCTTTTAGAAAATCCATATTGTTCCTCCTTAGATATAGTCATTTTATTATATAATAAAATGACTGCAACTTCAATTGTAAATTTAGTTTGGCATTGACGAATTAACTAAGACCGTCATGAAATAATGATATAACTATAGTCAGATATGAATTACAGATATATGCAAAATTAGAATATTTACCAATCAATAATTGCTAAGGAACTTTGGGGGTGCTATAATAATTAGAGCAACTGAAATTTTCATAGAAGGAATGGAAGGGATATAAAATGAAAGTACACGAAAGATTTTTAAATTATGTAAAATTTGACACTCAATCAGTTCCGGACGTTGAAATAATTCCAAGCAGCGAGAAACAAAAAAATCTTGGACAGTACCTGGTGGAGGAAATGAAATCTCTGGGAATAAAAGATGCGTTCATGGATGAACACTGCTATGTTTACGGCACGCTTGAAAAAAACACAGACAAAAACACACCTGTTATTGGATTTATCGCACATATGGACACATCTCCTGACATGCCCGGCAATGACATTAAGGCACGCATTATAGAAAATTATGATGGCAGTGACATTGTTCTAAATGTAGAAAAAGACATAACAATGAAGACTGAAATGTTTGGACATTTATTAAATTATGTGGGAAATGACCTTATAGTTACAGACGGCACAACGCTTCTGGGAGCAGACAACAAGGCAGGAATTGCTGAAATATTGTCCATGGCAGAATATTTTGTGAATAATCCTGATGTTGAGCACGGAACTATAAAAGTTGCCTTTACACCTGACGAGGAAGTTGGAAGCGGGGCAGACATGTTCGATGTAAAAGGATTCGGAGCAGATTTTGCATACACAGTTGACGGTGGAGAGCTTGGGGAAATTGAATACGAAAATTTCAATGCAGCCAGCGCTAAGGTAACAATTAACGGAGTAAACATCCATCCCGGATCTGCAAAAAACAAAATGAAAAATTCAATATTGATAGGAATGGAATTTCAAAATATGCTTCCTGTCCATGAAAGACCGGACAGCACAGAAAATTACGAAGGCTTCAGCCATTTAAACGACATGAGCGGGGATGTGGAAAAAACACATCTTAACTACATAATCAGGGATCACAGCAATGAAAAATTTGAAGTTAAAAAAGATAGATTTTTAAAGACTGCTGATTTTTTAAACAGCAAGTACGGCGAAGGAACAGTTATTGTGGAGCTTAAGGATTCATACTACAACATGAAGGAAAAAATTCTACCCCACATGCACATAATAGAAACTGCAAAACAGGCGCTCTTAAACATTGGAATAGAGCCTGAAATAGTGCCCATAAGAGGAGGCACAGACGGTGCAAGACTTTCATACATGGGACTTCCGTGTCCTAACCTTTGCACAGGAGGCCACAATTACCACGGAAGATACGAATACATACCTGTTCAGTCAATGGAAAAGGTAGTTGAAATGCTAAAGGAAATAGTGAGATTATACACAAAATAAAAGGGCGGTTATCCGCCCTTTTTTGTTATTCTTTTACTTTTTTTAATATTCCTGTGTATGTGTCGTCCGTTGTAGATTTAGTTGTTTTGTAAAGGTCAAATGTCTTGATTATTTCATAATCATTTATTCCTTCTACAAAAGCTCGTTCTTTTTCACCTATGAAGTTCAGCACATACAGCCTGTTCAGCGAATATTTGCTGAAAATGCTCTGATAATCAGCAAGATTTGCTGTTGAAGGCTTGACGTTTTTTTCAATAAGCAACAGGTTTACCAGTTCAACAATTTTTGAATTGTAAGTGACAGGTGCAACCGGATTCAATGAATATCTGTAATATGTTGTGTCTTTGTAAAGTGAAAAACTGTACTTTCCAAAGCTGTAGTTCCTGAAGTCTAATGACGCTGCCCCTGCTGTAAGTCCCCAGTTAATGTCCAAAAGAGAAGGAATGTCATTTGCTTTTTTCAAGTCGTCATAAACCAGGGTTTGAAGCATTGCTTTGTTGTTGTTTTTAATGTAGTAAGCATATCTGTAAAATAAAATATTAGCTTTGGCATTATTGTTGGTGGTAATGCTGTCCCATTTTTCCAATGCCCCCATGTACAAGGATTCTTTTACGTCGTACTTGCTTACTGCTGCAAAAACCTGCATAAGCTCCGAGTCCTTGAAATCATTCCTTGCAATGATGTTCATTAAAATTTCATTGGCAAACTGGGTTTTTTCGGATTCATTGTAGCTTCCGAAAGTAATCATGTAAAAATTAGTTCCTGTCACATTGTAGTAACCGGTTGAACGAAGTGTTGCCATAGTTTCCACCGCATTCAAATCATAAAGGTGTGAATCTTCCGGAAAAATGTATCCGCCAAATGATACATATTCCAATGTGTCCTTAGCTTTAATGAATTTTTTGTCATTTGTGTCTGTAGTATTTAAGTTATAAGTGCCAAAATAAGAATACATGTCTTCGCCTTTAATAGGCATAAATTCCAGTTTGGTCAGGTACTTGCTTGAATCGCTAGTTTTGATGTCCAGATAGACTCTTTTTATAAGAGCAGCTGCTTCTGCCCTTGTAATGTTTGTGCTTCCGCGGAATGTATTGTCTTCATATCCAACAACTATTCCTGCATTGTTGAGCCTTTTGATTTCATTGTAAAATCTGTTGCTCTTAGATACATCTTTAAATGCAAGTGTATTGTCATAAATAGATTCCTTACAAAAAGCTGCAATCAGCGCTGCCGATTCTTCTCTTGTTATTGCTTTGTCTGGATTAAAATTAGTACCTGGAAAAATATCTTTGAAAGAAAAACTTCCGTTTCCCTTCAGGTGTTCATACATTGATATTACAAATGTATGAGACCAGTGTTTGCTGGACATATCGCTGTAGTTCATGTCGCTGGTGTAAACTTCGTTCATTTGATTTTGCCTGTAAGCTGTTCTCGCCAGTATAGTAATAAATTCGGCCCGGGTTATGTTGTTTTCCGGCTTAAAGGTAAAGTCTCCGTAGCCTTTAAAAACTTTTAAGGTGTTGGAAGCAAAATCAATTTCGCTTTCCGCCCAGTGTTTATATGTATCATAATACACTGTCTTGGCAAAGGCGGGTTGAACTGAGAATACAGTAAAAATAATAAGTAATAATAATAGCTTGTTTAATCTTCTCAATATACGTCATCACCTTTTTTGTACATATTTGTTTATAATATTATTTACCTCCTCTTCGCTTATATTAAACACCTTTTTTAGGAATATTTCAATACTAATTTTTCCTAAATCAGATATATTTTGTTGAATGTTTTCCTGAGGAAGATAAATTTTTACGTTATTCAATTTGTTTGGATAATATTCATAAATTGCATTTCCGACCTTTTTTGCCTGACATTTGAAATAAAATTCAAAAATGCTTGAATTAAGGTAAGAAACAAGGTAATCAGGATTAAGCACCTCTTGGAATCCATTTGCAAAATAAACATCTGCACTGCAAAAAAATGCATTTTTATCATAATAGAAATAATTACCTTTGGCTTTGTACGGGAAAATAATCTTTGGATTCTCAAAGTCAGATTCTATTCTTTCCCACTGGAGGTCAAACCATCTTCTGTAACCCCTTTGACATTCCCGTCTGTTTTCAAGTTTTTCCCTGTAAGAAGATAAATATTTTATTGCATTTGGACAATGTTCTTCATCTTTTATATTGTTGGAATATATCAGGTACAGATTATTATATTTTAATACAGAATCCCTTATGTTGCTGTTTTTAATCCATTTTTTAAGTAAATAACTCTCAATGTTGTATTTTTCGATTGTTTCTTCATCAACTATAAAAGCTTTGTCTAAACCTGTTATAATTCCCTGTTTTATAGTGCATACATCCTTGATGTATGTGTTGGATATTTCTTCAATTCTTTCAAATAGATTTATTTCTTCATCCCTTAAAATAATCCAGCCTGAGCTTTTCAGCTTGTCCTGATTAAAATTAAATATATCATGGGCATTTTTATCGCCATTATATTTGACGTATGAAATGTCTTTTTTGTTCCCGGTATTATTTGACAAAATGATTACTGCAGGACTTATCATGGCGTCCTTAAAAACCGTGTTTCCGCTGTAATCAGCCAGTGAAAGTATTTGAAAATTTTGTTTTAAAAATTTTCTCAGCTTGTCTGCATACATTGCTTCCATAAAGTACCTGGAAGTGATGAAAGTCATTATTCCGTCTTCCATTAGAATATCAGCGCTTTTTTTGAAGAAGCAATATGAAATGTCGGATTTGTCATAAAACACATCGGGGTATTTCTCATAAAGAGCTTTTTTGTACGCTGCAGTTGAGTTTTTATGACCAACATACGGTGGATTTCCAGCTATTATGTCAAACTTACCTATATCAAATGAATCTGTGAGATAATCAATATTAAAAATTTTAAATTCCACATCATCTAGACCGCTTGCAAAGAGCATACCTGTCTTAGCTAGGAATATGGCAAAATCATCAATATCTATTCCATAGATCATATTTTCCAGAATATATCTGTCATCAACACCGTCAATATTCAGTGATTTTATTTGTTTGAACATTTCAGTGAGAAAATATCCGCCTCCGCAGGAAGGATCAAGAAATCTGCTGTGCTTGTCAATTTTTATAAAACTCAAAGACTTTTCCAGCATTTGTACTATTATTTCAAAAGGTGTGTAAACCTGTCCCAGTGATTTTTTTTCCTTTGAAGTAAGCAGTTCCTCATAAAGATTACCCGGGGTGAAGTCATTTGCTTCAAGGAATCTCCGAATTGATTTTAAAAGATTGTACAGATTTTGTTCTGCTTTTTTATTATTCAAGTCCAGGAATTTATAGTCTGTAAATATTTTCGCCTCATGTCTTGAAAAAAATAGGGTTGACTTGTAATCTTCATAATCGCAGTCTAAAATTTCAAATCCCTCTTGCTTGCAATTGTAAATTATTTTTGACATAAAAAAAATTACATATTTAACACCGCATATATAATCACAATCCATGTCTTTAATTATCTGAGCTATTTCCCGCAGGAATGACTTGTCCATAAGTACCTCTTGATTTAACATCTTTAGCTTATATTATCATGTTGTCAGGATTTAATCAACAAAATTGCCTCTGATATGCTATATAGTGTCAGGAGGTGATAGGATGGCAGTAATAGCTAATCAAGCAGACTCAAAACTAAAACTTGTGTTTAACGCAGGACTTGACGAGGAAAATAAAGACATCATTAAAAACAAGACATTTGCCAATGTTAAGCCGGCAGTGACAAACGATAATCTTTACAATCTTGCAGTTTCAATGTCAGATCTTCAGTCGTACACGCTTTCAAAGATAGTGAGATATGAAGAATATCAGCTTTCAAATGAAATTTAAGGATAAATAAGGAAAAACAGCAAATAATGAAAGGGGTGATAGGATGGCAAAAAGATTAGTGATGACTTTTGTTACTGCTCAGGGAACAAATACGTCCCTGTCTCTTGATGAACCTAAGGAAGGTTTGACAGAAGCAGAAGTAAGGACAGTTATGCAATCAATCATAACACAAAATGTGTTCAACACAACAAAAGGCGACCTGGCAGAAATAAAATCAGCCGAAATTATAACTACAACTGAAGAAATTTTAATATAACAATTTACTGAAATATGCTATAATTAACCAATAGTGCCATAGAAAAATGTCTGCCTGGCGAATCGCGATTCGCCGGGTGGATAAAATGCAGGAGGATTCCATGTTAAGCAAAAATGAACTCATAAAAAACAATGAAGTATTAAAACAGGTTTCAGAACTTAAGGAAGTTTTGTGGCTTAATCCAAATCTAGCGCCATACCAGGAAGCATCAAAAATAATCAAAATGGATTTGTCAGCAATAGATGATGCCGAAAGACGCCTGGAGAAATTTGCACCCCTCATAGAAATACTTTTCCCGGAAACAAAATCATCCCATGGCATTATTGAGTCGCCGTTAAAAGAAATTCCAAATATGAAGGAACAGCTTAATTCGTTTTATTCATCAGAAATATCGGGAAATCTGCTTTTGAAAATGGACAGCCATCTTGCTATTGCTGGCAGTGTAAAGGCAAGGGGAGGAATTTATGAAGTACTTAAATATGCTGAAACTCTTGCTCTGGAAAACAACATGATTTCTGAAAACGATAATTATGCTATTCTTGCAGAAAAAAAGTACAGAGACTTTTTCAACCAGTACAAAATTCAGGTAGGCTCTACGGGAAACTTAGGATTGAGCATTGGCATAACTTCAGCAGCCCTTGGATTTAAGGTTGCTGTACATATGTCAGCTGACGCAAAACAGTGGAAAAAGGATTTGCTGAGGTCAAAGGGAGCAGAGGTTGTGGAATATGACAGCGACTTTTCAAAAGCAGTTGAAGAAGGGCGAAGACAGTCGGACCAGGATCCCATGAGCTACTTTGTTGATGATGAAAATTCAATGAATTTGTTCTTAGGATACAGCGTTGCAGCAAGAAGACTAAAAAAACAGCTGGATGAAATCAATGTAAAAGTAGATGATGAACATCCACTGTTTGTGTACCTGCCATGCGGAGTAGGAGGAGCACCGGGAGGAATAACATACGGACTTAAGTCAGTGTATGGGGACAATGTTCACTGTTTTTTTGTGGAACCCACACATTCACCATGTATGCTGACTGGAATGGCCACTGGGCTTCACAATGACGTATGTGTACAGGACATAGGTATTGATGGAAAAACCCATGCAGACGGCCTGGCAGTTGGAAGACCTTCAAAGCTGGTTGGAAAGATGATGGATTATGTTCTTGGAGGTATTTTTACCATCGATGATTACAAGCTGTATGACAACATGAGGCTTCTGCACGATTCAGAAAAAATTGACATTGAACCATCTGCCTGTGCAGCATTTGAAGGAGCTGTAAAATTGGAAAAATCGGACGAAGGCAAGGAGTACAATAAAAAAACACAGACTGGAAAACAAAATGAAAAATTCTTCTCACATTGCATGGGCAACAGGAGGAAGTCTTGTTCCAGAAGAAATAAACAAACAGTTTTTAGAGACTCATCTTTTAAAATCTTAATTATAAAAAAACATTGTAAATACCAGATATATTTGATAACATAGAAAATAATTGTTAACGGAAAACGGAGGTTTATATGAAAGTAAATTTAAACCCTGCTAAAGGCATGAGAGACATTACGCCGCAGGAAAAAGAAATAAGAGATTACGTAGAAGGCGTAATAGTAAATACATACAAGCAAAGCGGATTTGAGCTTATTGAAACACCTGTTGTTGAAAACATAGAAAATCTAATAGGCAGCAAGGGCGGAGAAAATTTAAAATTAATATTCAAGATTTTAAAAAGAGGTGAAAAGCTGGACTTTGCAAAAGAAGGACTAACAGAAGAAGATTTGGCTGATTTAGGTTTAAGATATGACCTAACAGTTCCATTAAGCCGTTTTTACTGCAATAACAGAGCAAATCTTCCTTCAGTATTCAAGGCTATGCAGGTTGGAAATGTGTTCAGGGCTGAAAGGGCACAAAAGGGAAGATACAGAAGCTTCAAGCAGTGTGACATAGACATCATAGGTGACGGAACAAAATCAGCTGAACTGGAGCTTATTGCTACAACAGCAAAGGCACTGAATGCCCTCAATGTTACGGACTTTGTTGTAAGATTCAATGACAGGAGAGTGTTGAAGGCAGTCATATTAAAATGCGGATTTACTGAAGAAGAATTTGACGGAGTATGTATAGTAGTTGACAAACTAGACAAGGTTGGTTTATCGGGAGTTGAAAAAGAACTGAATGAGAAAAAAGACTACTCTTTGGGCGCTTCTGCTAATTTAATCAAAGCTCTTGAAAGCATCAATGAAAAAGGAACTAGTTGCCTTGTGGAATACGGAGTTTCTGAAGAAGTTGTAAAAGACGTTGAGGATATATTAAACCAGTCTAGAGAATTTGCAGATGGGAAATATGATGTCGAATTTGACTTTACTCTCATAAGGGGAATGGGATATTACACAGGTTCCATATTTGAAATTGCCTACAAAAATCTCGGGTACTCCATTGCCGGAGGAGGAAGATACGATGAAATGGTAGGAAATTTCATAGGAGAAAAGATACCTGCCATTGGATTCTCAATAGGATTTGAAAGACTTGTAAACCAGCTGATGGATGAAAAGTTCAAGGTTCCAAACCTTGAAAAACTTGTTCTTCTTTATGAAACAGGGGACAAATACATAGATGTTCTTAAAAAAGCAGATGATTTGAGAGCTCAGGGTTATACTGTTGCAGTTTATGAAAAGGCAAAGAAACTTGGAAAACAGCTTAATCAGTTCACAGAATACGGATATAACAAGTTTGCCGTTTACAGCGGCGAAGAAACAGAAGTAAAAGATTTGTCTTCAAACTAAAAAATAATAATTAAAAAAGGGGCGTGCATTGAGCATAATGTCATCCTGAGCGTCAGCGAAGGATCTCATCCTTCAAATGATGAGATTCTTCGGGCTAAAGCCCTCAGAATGACACGATATAATCACCAATGCAATAGCCTCTTTTATTGCTTATTTGTATTGTCTGAGGTTGTTTCTTTTTTTATTATCCTTGAAAAAATAAAAGTTATCATAGTTGCAGACAGGAACCTGGCTATTAAAAGAGCAACAGGATTTGCTCCAGCTGCTGCAAATATTATTGAATCTTCAAATATGGCGTGGCATAGAGATAAAAACATGCATATGAGGAATATGCTTCTTTTGTCAATGTCATAATCCTTTGTGCTTTGAATTATAGCTCCTGCTCCAATGGTGAGTCCGAAAATTATTCCAAACAGCATGGAAATTCCTGATTGTTCGCTTAAGGTGAAGAAATTTGAAACAGGTTTGAACGCATTTGAAATTTTGTCAATGAGTTTTGTATCCTTGAAAATTTCTATTACAATCATTATAGGAATGAGAATTCTTGCTATGCTCCATAAAAAAGCGATCAAGCTTGAGAGTAAATTTAAAATTATAGCCATAATATCACCCGAATATAAAATTATATAAAAAACCCATAACAAATGAAAACAAAAGCCTCAATGTTATGCTTGCCATTGTGCTTACTCCAAGTTTTCTAATTACGGCCCCTTCTGTTATGAGGCTGTGCGCAATTGAAACCATTATTGCCAGAGTTGTTATCTGTACTCCTGTGAGCTTAATAACTGCCATTGCTCCAAGTGCAGCATATCCTCCGGAAAAATATCCGAGAATCAACACAAGGGATGCTTCGCCCGGAAGTCCGAAAACAGACATGATTGGAGTGCAGAAACCAGCAATGATGTTTAAAATTCCGGAAATAGACAACAGCTGTACGCCGATGTACACAGGGACAAGAATTTTGGAAAGTTCAAAAAAAGTCGTGATGCCTTTATAAAGGCCTCTTTTAAAAGTGTCTGTGGTAACCATATATCCTCCTTGAATCATAAACAAAATTATAGCATAACAAGCTTTTGCAAACAACATAATTTATAAATACTTACATAAGCTTAAATCATTTGAAACAAATGCAATTGACACTGACCTCTCTGTTTGATAAAATTGAACTGTTACAGGTAATTTATATGGAACGGTTGAAAAATGCCGGATGATAAAATAATGAATAGAGGTACATATGAGACAGAAAAAATTAACTTGCATTAATAATACTAATGATTTTTACACTTTCAATTAACACAGCATACGCAGATGAGCAAGACGCGAGCACAAATTTAACCACATATTCTTCAGCTTACAACAAATATTCAAATCATCCCTACGGATATGAAATGACACTTCTTAACAGCCTTAAACTAAACGAAGACATAGCAACTGTGAAGAGCAGGTTTGAATCTGAAGGATTGGTTGTAGAAGTTTTGTATGACAATTTTACAAATACTCTTAATTCAAGCAGCATTTATTTGAATTATGGAAACAGGGGCATATTAGGAAATCCTGATTTTAAAATAACTGGTGAATACAACCACAATTTTAATGGTGAGTGGGGACACATTGTTCTCTATGAAAGAAAAAAACTTTCTAATGTTGAAAATGACCGAAACTTCTATGCCAATATTACTTTTGCCAGGAGTTCAAAAGAAGTTATAACAGTATTTATGAAGTCATCCCAGCCTTTATACATTGATTACATAATGCCTGATTTCAAACTTACCAAAAAATCTGGCACCATGAAGGAAGACAAGGTTTTTGAGCCTGTTGAAAAGAATTTTGATGAACAGACAAAGAAATTTTATGATGAATATTTATTGAACAATGAAAAGGTTGATTTTGGCATATTTGAGCCAACATTTCCTCTTTATTCATACAGGCTTGCACAAATAGAGCAAAGTCTGGACTACAACTTCCCTGTTGTCCTTTTGTATAACTCTTTTTCACTTCCTTACAAAAAAGATTATATGAACAAGGCGAAGGAACTTGGTAAGGTCGTGGAATATACCCTTTACACAACTGACATCATCAATGGCAAAGAAGAAGACATAACGCTGGAAATTCTTGATGGCAAATATGATGATTACTTGATACATCTTGCCCAAAGCTTCAATGAATATGATTTTCCTGTTCTTTTCAGATTGAACAATGAAATGAACGGAGAATGGGTATTGTATTCATCTCACAAAGTTGGAAAGGACACAGATTTGTTCATTGCCAGCTGGAGATACATATATGATTTGTTTAAGGAACAGGGAGTTGACAATTTAATTTTTGTATGGAATCCAAACGAGAAGTCATTTCCGGATTTTTCATACAATGATTATCTATGCTATTACCCGGGAAATGAATACGTTGATGTTGTAGGGCTTACAGCATACAACACAGGAAATTACTACAGGGGTGAAATATGGAGAAGTTTTTCACAGGCCTATGATCATTTTTATTATGATTATGCAAAAAGGTTCAAGCATCCTATGATGATTACAGAATTCAGCTGTGCTTCAGCTGGAGGAAACAAAAGCCTGTGGCATCAGGACATGTTCAATACAATAAACAGATATGACAGGATAAAAATTGCAGTATTGTGGAACGGTCAGGATTACGACAACTCAAAACCAGAAAAAACAGTCTCAAGAAACTACAGAATTGATCTTGAACAAGAAGTAATAAATACAATCAGAAGCGGACTTCAGAATTACAAATAACACCAATTTTAAATTTCAGTGCAGGCCATGTGCCTGCCTTTTTTAAGGAATGAACTTTTTATAAAAATATACGTCTAAAAAACTAAACAATAAAGGAGGCTTTTATGAGCAAAAAATCAATCTTATGGATAATAGTGTTAATTTTAGGTGCAGCAGTTGTGCTTGCAATAATAAACGGAGTTATAAAAAATGATACAGGCATTGATTACGGCGACAAAGTAAAAACATTCAATGCAGTTGTGCTTGAAAACAAGAAAACAACACTTCTGGTTGAACCTTTAGAAGATGAAGATGAGCTTAAATCAAGCGATAAAATTACAGTATCTGTGGTAAAAGACGGTGCAGTGTTTGAAGATTTGTCCTTTTTTAAAGAGGGAAGTACTGTAAAAATCACGTACGACGGAACAATCATGGAGAGCTACCCTGCACAAATAAAAGCAATGAAGGTAGAAGCCGCAAACAAGTAAAAATATCAACACGTAGGGCCGGACTACTGTCCGCCCGCACAAACCTAGGAGGTATAAAATGAGTGAAAAGCCTATACGCAAAAAAATAAGGCTGACTGACTATAATTACTCTCGTAATGGGTTTTACTTCATAACTATATGTTCAAGCGAACATAAACCAATATTAGGACATATAGAAGAAGGAAAGATGATTTTAAACGAATATGCTGAAAAAGTTGATTCACTTTTAATGGAAATGGCTGATAAAAAACAAAATATTATTTTGGACAAGTATGTATTCATGCCAAATCATATTCACATGATTCTTGTTATTGAAAATCAATGCAATGATGTGGTTGACGAATCAGGGATAATTGAATTCATACAGGAATTTAAGTCAAAGACAGCAAACATTTATATTAAAGGCGTCAAAGAAGGATTGTATGAGCCGTTTAACGAAAGGCTGTGGCAAAGGTCCTATTACGACAATGTAATTAGAAATAAGGATACATATGATTTGATTTGGAGCTACATAGACAACAATCCATTGAAATGGACAATGGATAAATACTACTATGACAACAGCGATTCATAAAATTCTGCGGGAGGATAGTAATCCTCTCCTACATATGGGGAAAATAAAATTCTAAACATACATAACATTTGGATACTCAACACGTAGGGGCGGACTACTGTCAGCCCGGATTTAGCATGGAATAACCATTGTCCATGACGCCTTGTATTTTATTGTTGTAGTTTTTTAAAATAACATGCTATAATAGTGGTAATTATCATAGGAGGACTTTGAAATGAACATTTTGGTTTGCGATGATGATATAGAAATAGTAGAAGCAATTGAAGTATATTTAAAAAACGAGGGATACAACATTTTAAAATGCTACTCAGGACTGGAAGCAATTGATACTGTTGAAAAAAATGATGTGCATCTTGTTATAATGGACATAATGATGCCCGGAATGGACGGTATCAAAGCAACAACAAAAATTAGGGAAATAAAAAATATTCCTGTCATAATGGTTACTGCAAAATCAGAAGAAAGCGACATTGTGCTTGGTCTCAACATGGGAGCTGACGATTATATAACAAAGCCCTTTAATCCTTTAGAACTTACTGCAAGAGTCAAGTCTCAGCTAAGACGTTACACGACTCTTGGGGGAGCAACCGAAAAAGATAAAAAGGATTATTACAAGACAGGAAATTTGTTGATAGATGATGAAAGAAAAGAAGTAACTGTTGATGGAGAGCAAGTTAAGCTTACTCCTGTTGAATATAAAATACTTTTGTTCCTGACAAAAAACAAAGGACGAGTGTTTTCAATTGATGATATTTATGAAAGTGTGTGGAATGAGCCTTCATTCAATCCGGAAAACACTGTGGCTGTTCATATCAGAAGAATAAGAGAAAAAGTGGAGATAGATCCTAAAAATCCAAGATACCTGAAGGTGGTGTGGGGTGTTGGTTACAAAGTGGAAGACATATAAACGAAAAAAAATTACAAAAATTGCAGCCTTTATATTATTGATTATATGTCTTTTAATAGGGGTTTCTTCTGCACTTGACATAACCCTCAACGTACAGGATTATGAAAGCATTACGGTAAAAAGCTACATGAAAAGCAACACTCTGAGCAACGAGCTACGTTATGCAGCAAACCGTCTTGAGCATCTCATAAGGGTTTACAAAAGCGAAAAATACATCCGTGATGGAAAGACTGTAAAATATATTGATATAGAAGACAGCTGGCAGCTGACAAATTTATACAACAACTATCTTGCAGAAAAGGGATACGAAGACAATGCTGATTCAGAGGAGCTTTTCTGGAGTGAAAAAGATAAGGAAATACAAGATATAAAAGAATCAATTAAAAAGTCAGACCTTGTGAACTACCAGAACATAATAGAAGACCTGAACAATCCTGAAGGACTGATTTACTATGCAACTGACGGTTATTATGAGTGTACAAATACAGGAAATGACAGCAGGAACCATTACTCACTTCAAAATGCCTATGTACTCATAGATGGCAGAGGAATGAAGGTTGAACCTAACAACGGATACAGCAGCTACTCATCCTCACTTGTGGATACGTATGAATCAATTGAGGATGGAACAAACAGCATGGTAATATATGCAGCAATAACAGATGAAGGGCTTAGCCTCAGAGTTGATAAATGGCTTGAAGACAGACACACATTGATAGTGAACATTATTATAATTTCAATGTGTCTCATAGTTCTCATCACATGTCTTGCATATCTTTTGGCTGAAACAGGGAAAGTCACTGATGATGAAGCAATCCATATGGCAAAATTTGATAGGTTATTTCCGGATTTAAGCCTTCTTGTAATAGCTGGAATCATAGCAATTATTAATCTGGAATTTTATAATGTTTTTAATATTAGGTACACAAGTGAAAAATTAATGAAACTTGCCATGCTTTCTTCATCAGCATCACTGTTTTCGTTATTTTTAATATTCTTTTTATCCATTGCAAGACATTACAAAAACAGAACATTGGTAAAAAAATCTCTTGCTTATGTGATTATAACCAGGTTATCAGCAGCGGCAGTAAAAATTGCAGCAGGCGGACCTCTGATGTTCAAGTCCATTGCAGCACTCATATCCCTCATGGCTGTATCGGTGTATTTTTCGGACAATCCGGTACTGCTCATTATTATGGGATTTGTAGCTGTTTATTATGTATCCAGAAAAGTCAGGACATTTGAAGCAATACTTAAGGGATTGAGGACAGCAAAACAAGGAGATTATGAATTTAAAATACAGGTTGACGGAAGCGGAGAATTTAAACAACTTTCAGAGGATATAAACACAATAACAAGTGGGTTTAACATAGCAGTTCAAAATGAAGTTAAAAGCGAAAGGCTGAAGAGCGAGCTCATTACAAATGTGTCCCATGACATAAAAACACCTCTTACTTCAATAATTTCATATGTTGATTTGCTTAAAAGAGAAGGGCTTCAGTCTCCTAATGCTCCTAAGTATCTGGATGTTCTCGACAGAAAATCAAGCAGGCTTAAAACATTGACGGAAGACTTGTTTGAAGCTGCAAAGGCTACAAGCGGAAGCATTGAAGCTCATTTTGAAAGAGTGAATGTGAATGCTCTTGTTTCACAGATATTAGGTGAGCTTGATGAAAAAATAATGGACTCAAAATTGACATTCAAAGTTACATCGACTGATGAAAGACTGTTTGCAAAGGCTGACGGAAGATTACTCAGCAGGGTAATGGAAAACCTGCTTTCTAATATTTTCAAATATGCACTGAAGGAATCAAGGGTATATATTGATTTGAGCCAGACGGAAAAAGAAGTGTTCATATGCTTTAAGAATGTTTCTGCATTTGAGCTCAACATTCCTGCTGATGAGCTCATGCTCAGGTTTAAAAGAGGTGATGAGTCAAGAAGCTCTGAAGGAAGCGGACTTGGTCTTGCAATTGCAAAGAGCCTCATGGAAATACAAAACGGAATTCTTGACATAAGCATTGACGGAGATTTGTTCAAGGCTGAAATAAGGCTTGAAAAATTCTATTAAATATTTTATATTTCATGAATAAAAAAATCTATTGAGCTAATAATAGAATTATAAAAAAGAAGAAGCGTCTTAATTTTAAATATAACGTCCCCCTTTATTTTAATCATACGCTTTTTCTTTTTTATTTTTTGGAAATTTTTCAGAAATAAATTTACTTTAAGTCAAATTTGTAATTGAAATGTTATATAAAAAGTGTTATTATATTCGAGTCTTTATAAAAACTTAAAAAAATAAACGAAAAACGATGATTTACATAACATATATTTGTTATTTGAGGAGAAACATGGAAAAAATTACAGTAAAGAAAAGCCTTGGACTTAAAGGAAACATCAGAGTCGACGGATCAAAGAATTCTATCCTTCCAATTCTGGCAGCAACACTTTTGTCAGATGAAGAATGTATTATACATGATATACCAAATCTTCAGGATGTGCGCGTAATGTGCAAGCTGCTTGAAGCTTTGGGAGCAAAAATTGAAAAAATCGGAAAAGGGTCATTGAAAATTAAGGCTGAAGCAATAGCAACTTGTGAAGCTCCATATGAGCTCATTAGCAAAATGAGAGCATCGTTTTTAGTAATGGGACCGCTTCTCACAAGATGTAAAAGCGCAAAGGTTTATATGCCGGGAGGCTGTGCAATCGGTTCAAGACCAATAGATTTGCACTTAAAGGGATTTAAATTCCTCGGTGCAGACATAAAATCAGAAAACGGATATGTGAACGCTGTTTCTGAAAAACTGATTGGAACGGATATATATCTTGATTTTCCAAGCGTAGGGGCAACTGAAAACATAATAATGGCCGCAGCTCTTGCTGATGGGGAGACTGTTCTTGAAAATGCAGCTGAAGAACCTGAAATTGTAGATCTTGCAAATTTCATAAACAGTATGGGCGGCAATATTATCGGAGCAGGAACAAAGACAATAAGAATCAAGGGAGTGAAGAAACTCCACAAAACAGAACATACAGTAATACCTGACAGAATAGAAGCAGGAACATACATGGTCGCTGCAGCAGCTACAGGAGGGGATGTTACAATAGAAAATGTTGTTTCAAGCCACTTGCAGCCGGTCATAGCAAAGCTCAGAGAAGCAGGAGCAAAAGTTGAGGAAATTGACGATAAAATAAGAGTGACATCTGACGGAATAGTAAAACCTGTGGACATAAAAACTCTTCCATATCCGGGATTTCCAACGGATATGCAGGCTCAGTTCATGTCGCTGTTGTCCATAGCCGAAGGAACAAGCATTATTCATGAAACCATATTTGAAAACAGATTCATGCATGCCAATGAACTGGCCCGCATGGGAGTGAATGTTAAAATAGAAGGAAGCAGCGCAGTACTGAAGGGAAACAGCAAATTAAGCGGTGCCAAAGTAAAGGCAACTGATTTAAGAGCAGGTGCAGCACTTATAATAGCAGGACTTATAGCAGATGGAGAAACTGAAATAACAGAGGTTTACCATATTAAAAGAGGATATGCCAACATAATAGAAAAGCTTCAGGAAATTGGAGCAAACATAGCTTACGAAAAATAAATAAATAGTGGCGGGTATAATGATGATTATGTACCCGCCACTTTAATTTTGCAAAAACTATTATAATGTTTCGAAAAACTTAATTCCAAGTTTTATGCCGTAATAAATGATGACTATTCCGCAAGCAATGTTAATTATCTTAAGGGATTTTTCATTGAAGGCTTTCTTGAACACGCTTACTATTGTTCCAAGAGACATAAACCATACAAAGGATGCCAGTGAAGAACCTATTATGAAAAACTTGGACATTTCAGCTGAAAGTGAAGCCCTGAATCCACCGAACAACAAAGTTCCGTCAATTATAGCCTGAGGGTTTGCCCATGTAACAAGAAAACATGAAAGAGCAACCTGAAGCATAGTCTTCTTTGTATCAATGGAATTGTTGAGCTTAGGCGTAGAGCGTATGAGCCCGATTCCAATCCATATGACAGCAAGTGAACCAGCACCCAGGAAAATCAGCTTCACAACAGGTGCCGACTCTATAAGAGCACCCATTCCGAAAAAACAAGCCAATGCCAGTGAAATATCAAAGAAAATTGTTATCAGTGCCACCATGTAAAGCCGCATCTTTGACTGAGTCATGGCTGTGTTGATAACATACATATTTTGCATACCAATAGGAGCAACATATGCAAATCCAACCGTAAATCCTTTCAAAATTGTTTGAATCATAAATTAACCTCTCTTAAATTATTTTGCCTAATTGAATCATAGCAAGTAAACAAGCCTTTGTCAATCCACCCGAATTTGTGGATTTTGCATTGACACATATTCATCACATGTTATAATTAATCAAAGAAAATAAGAAGAGGTACTCATGAAACTTCGAATAGACAAGATGCTTTCCAACATAGGAGTTGGATCAAGAAAAGAAATAAAACAATTTGCTAAGAATGGCCTCATAAAAATAAATGATGTGGTTGTTAAGGACAGTTCCAAAATAATAGACACTGATATTGATGTGGTAAAATACAATGGTGAAACAATGAAATATGTCCAGCACATATATCTTATAATGAACAAACCTCAGGGAGTTGTTTCAGCCACAGAAGACAATTACGACAAGACGGTAATAGATTTGCTGTATGATGAGGACAGTTTTTACGAGCCGTTTCCTGTTGGCAGGTTAGATAAGGATACGGAAGGTCTTCTTTTAATAACTAATGATGGGCAGCTTGCTCATGATTTATTGTCACCGAAAAAGCACGTGGATAAAACATATTATGTGGAAGCAGCTGAAGAAGTAACTGAAGAAGATGTTAAAACATTTGAAAAGGGAATTCTTCTAACTGAAGAAAATTACACGACGCTTCCTGCAAAGCTTGAAATAATTGAATCTGGTTACCCTTCCAAATGCTATGTTACAATAAGAGAAGGTAAGTTTCACCAGGTCAAGAGAATGTTCATTGCCATAAACAATGAAGTAACTTATTTGAAAAGGGTGTCCATGGGGCCAATAAAGCTTGATGAAAAATTAAAGCTTGGAGAATACCGCCACCTGACGGAAGAAGAATTGGAAATTCTTAAGAATCATACAAAGTAAACATGGAGTAGTCTCCATGCAAATGGACGTCACTGAAAAGTCTTTCCTGTCATTTTGAGGCGTAGCTGAAGAATCTCATATTTTCAACAAAATGAGATCCCGCAGTTTCTCTCAGGATGATAGCTTCTTAGGAGGCAGTGTACTACTGCAGATTTTATAATAATAAAAGAAATACTATATTTATTTTAGGAGCATAACATGAAACTGGGAATGCCTGCATTGGTTGAATACACATCCATAAATGAACTGGTTGAATTGTGTCTTAAGCTTAAGCTTGACTTTATTGAGCTAAACATGAATCTTCCGTACAATTTTATAGAAAATATTAATCCATCAAAGTTAAAAAAAATAACACAGGACAAGGGTATTGAATTTACTATGCACATGCCTGATGATGCTGACATAGGAACATTTTACGAAAGTGTTAGAGAAGGCTATGTGAAGCTTTTTTCAGACACCATTGACTGGGCTGAACGAGCAGGAATCAAACTTTTAAACATGCACATAATTGAAGGAGCAAAAATGACTCTCCCTGACAGGAAGGTCTACATATATGACCAATACTCTGAAGAGTTCACAAACAATTTCATTAAATCAATCAAGACTCTTTCACAAAAGGCTGAAGAAAAAAATGTGATTTTATCAATAGAAAACAGCAGTAACTTCGGTAAATTGTTCATACAAAAAACATTGGATGAATCAATCACTCACCCGAACATAAAACTTACATGGGACACAGGGCACGATGCTGTAAGCTCATTTACTGACAGGAAGTATTTGATGGAAAATGAAAAAAGTATTGCCCACATGCATATACATGATTGTTTACATAAAAAGGACCACCAGGTCCTCTTTGAAGGAGAACTTGACATTATGGAACTCATGAATTTTGCAGAACAAAAAGACATAATGGCTCTGGTAGAAGTGAAGACTGCAGAAGCACTGGAAAAATCAATTTTTGCATTAAGAGAAAAAATGAAACAAAATTATTGAACTACAACAGCGGGCGGGCACAAGACCTACGCTAAGGAATAAATATTAAGATCTGATTATGTTTATAGTTGAATTAATAAACAAAAAGATATATTATTATATAAAAATCTTGGAGGGAATAATATGAACAATTTTACATCACCATTTAGCTTCACATTACCTACAAAAATTGTGTACGGACCGGGATGTCTAAATGCATTAAGCGACGAAATGAAAACCTTCGGAGGAAAAAGACCCATCATAGTGACCGACAAGGGTGTTAGAAATGCAGGTATTTTAGATAAAGTTACATCAATTTTGGACAAGGATGACATAAAATACATAGTTTATGACGGAGTGGAAGCAAATCCAAAGGACGTCAATGCAGAAGAAGGAGCAAGAATTGCAAGAGAATTTAGTTCTGATTCCATTATAGCGGTTGGTGGAGGAAGCCCTATTGACTGTGCAAAATCCGTCGGTGTTCTTCTTGCACACAATGCTGACAAAATAAAGAAGTACGAAGGCAAGACTGCTGCTACAGAGCCTCTTCCTCTTTTAATAACAATTCCAACAACATCCGGTACAGGAAGTGAGCTTACATTTTCTTCTGTAATCACTGATACTGCAAACAATTACAAAATGACTGTAAAAAGCCAGTACACTGCAGCCAAGGTTGCCATATGCGATCCTGAACTCACTTTGTCACTTCCTTCTCATATAACAGCTTCAACAGGCATGGATGCACTTACACATGCCATAGAAGCATACACTGCAACATGTGCGGAACCCATAAGCGATGCTGTGGCATTATATGCTGTGGAACTGATTTACAACAATCTTCTGACTGCAGTCAATGAAGGCAGCAATTTAGAAGCAAGAAGCGCCATGCTTTTAGGCAGCATGCTTGCAGGCATAGCTTTCAGTCATTCTGACGTGGCTTCTGTTCACTGTGTGGCTGAATCATTGGGAGGAGTATATGATTTGCCTCACGGCGTATGCAATGCAATATTCCTGCCATACGTTATGGATTACAACATGAGCTTTTGTTTGGAACGATATGCAAGAATTGCCAAAGCAATGGGCATTGAGTACAGCACAGTTGAAGATGGAGCAAAAAAGGCAGTAAACGCAGTAAAAAAACTTGCTGTTGATGTTAAGCTTCCTTTGTTTTCAAGCCTCAGTGTTAATCAAAGTGACTTTGAAATGCTTGCTGAAATGTCAGTAAAAAATATTTCAACTGAAAGCAATCCACGCCCAATGAGCAAGGAAGATTATATGGCGGTCATAGAAAATGCATTTGCAGGAAACTTATAATAAGGCCTTTACACCGCTTAAATGATGTGATATTGTTTAAAAACAAGAAAATTTTGTCAGCGGTGAAAGGGATAGATATGAAAATAGTTTGTTTGGGCGACAGCCTTACATATGGATTTGGAGTAAGAAGATCAAAAATATGGACCAAAATTGCTCAGGATAAGCTGAATATTGAAATAGTCAATGAAGGAATAAACGGAGACACAAGCGGAGGAATGCTCAGCCGTTATCATGAATCTGTTTATATGAAAAGGCCTGAAGCAGTCCTTATTATGGGTGGTGTGAATGATTTTATTGCAGGCGCTGATTTGGGCGTAGTAAAGGCAAACATCATGTCCATGGCTCATCAGTCCATTGCAAAATACATAGACCCCATAATTGGAATTCCAACAAAGATAGATTTAAAGAATGTAAGACAGGACTGGAGCGAATTCACGGATTTTGAAATGGTAGCAAAAGAACTTTACGAATACCGCCAGTGGATATTTAAGTTCTGTAAAACATTCAACATCAAGTATATTGACTTTTATGAGGAATTTGAAAAAGCTACAGAATTGAAACCGGGAGATTACTACACAGACGGACTTCATTTCAATGAGCAGGGAAATGAAATATTGGCAGAAATTTTCTGCAGCGCAATAAACAGTTTTAAAAAGAAATAATGGTGTAATATAAATTGTACGGACGGATATTGTAGACGTTACTGAAAAAGTCTATTCCTGTCATCCTGAGCGATAGCGAAGGATCTCATCTTTGTTGAAAACATGAGATTCTTCGAGCAAGCTCTCAGAATGACAGTGAATAAATGTATAGTTTTCCAGTGACCTCATCGTGTATCCGCCCGTTGTTTTTAATTCAAATTATTTGAAATTTTCAACCACTATGATGCTTGCAATCTGAGTAACATTATTGTAGTCTTTTATTTCCTCAAGGGCTGCGTTGATATTTTTTCTGTCTACTTCATGAGTTATGAATACCAGTGGTGCAGTTTCATCTCCGTTTTTTTGTCTTTGAACTACGGATGCCAGACTTATGTCATTTTTTCCGAATATGCTTGCAATGTTTGCAAGAACTCCCGGCTTGTCTATTACCTCAAAACGGATGTAGTATTGCTTGTGGGCTTTGTTGGCGATTAAATATTTATTTTCTTTCTTCAAATCATCTTTAGCCTTTCCGCCTGTTTTCACAATGTGCATAACATCTCCCAGAACAGCGCTTCCTGTTGGCAGCGAGCCTGCTCCCTTGCCGTAAAGCATAAGTCCTCCAACAGCATTTCCCTTCAGGAATACTGCATTGTACTCGTTTTTTACAGTTGAAAGAGGATGGCTTGCCGGAACAAAGGCGGGATGAACTCTCAGCTCTATTTCATCACCTTTCCTTGAGGCAGAAGCCAGAAGTTTTATGTTGTAGCCAAGTTCCTTAGCATAACTTATGTCTTCTTTTGATATTTTTGTTATTCCTTCCTTTGGAATATCTCTTACGTTTATTCTTTGTCCAAATGCAATTGTAGACAAGATGGAAAGCTTGTATGCAGCGTCATCACCTTCAACGTCCGAAGAAGGGTCTGCCTCTGCAAACCCAAGAGCTTGTGCATCTTTTACTGCTTGTTCGTATTCAAGGTTGTTTTCAGCCATCTGTGTGAGTATGTAGTTTGTGGTTCCGTTGATGATGCCTGTTATGTCGGTAATTTCATTTGCACAAAGATTGTCTGTCATTGTGTTTATAATTGGGATACCCCCTGCAACACTTGCTTCATACATGAGCGATACTCCATTTTTATAAGCAAGCTCTTCAAGCTCTTCACCATGTGTTGCAATAAGCGCCTTGTTGGCAGTTACAACATGTTTCTTATTGTTAAGTGCTGCCTTTATGTACTCGTAAGCAGGACTGATTCCGCCAATGAGCTCCACAATGATTTGAGTATCCTTGTGGTTTATTACATCATCCGCATCTGTTGTGTAAACTTCCTGCGACAAATTAACGTCGCGTTTTTTGTCAAGGCTTTTTACCAGTACTTTGTTTATAACTAATTCTTTATTTAAACTTCCGGTTATTTTAGAATTGTTAATACCAATTATATTAATAAGTCCTGATGCTACCGTGCCCATTCCTAAAATTCCTAATCCTACTTTTTCCATAGTTACCTCCGCAAATTGTTCTCGATATGTGTACACGTGTTCTTTAAATAAATACCTGACTAATATAACACAACTTTTTAATAAGTTCAATAGATTATTTCAATATTTTTCCGAACAAAAAAATACCGGAAATTCCGGTATTAAAACTTTTGCATTTTGGTGAACTAGAATTCCCAGGTTGTAGGGGAGGACCTCGTGTCCTCCCGCTATATAAATTCATTGAAATAATAACAGCGGGCGTATACAAGATACGCCCCTACAGATTGATAATATAACATTTAGCGGTGAATTCAGATTCCCGGTTTAATGATGAATTTATATTTGTGAACCTGAAATCACGATCATTTCTTTAAATTATACACATATGCTGCAAATACAGACGTTATTGGTATTGCAAACAAAATTCCCATGCTGCCTATGATGGCCTGTATTATTTCAAACACAATCATTTCCAGGTTGAACAGCAAAAGTGTGTCGTTGTAGTTTGCAACAAGCAGGAGCACTACAGCCAGAGAACTTCCTATATACGCCAGAATCAATGTATTTGTCATTGTTCCTATGGCATCCTGCCCAATGTTTAGTCCAGACTTAAGCATTGTTTTGAAACTTTTTTCAACCATGTTTTCTGAAAGCTCATTTAATGCAGAAGCAATTGACATGGAAACGTCCATTACTGCTCCAAGGGAACCGATAACTATGCTGCTCCACAACACCGCAATGAGGTCAATTGGCTTTTCTGTTTCAAGCATAAGTAAAAACATGGTGTCGTCGTCTGTTATTCCGGTGAGATTTAAAATCTTGCTTATGAAGTATGCAAGGATCCCTGCAATCATAAGTCCACCAAGGTTTCCAACAATGGCGCACAATGTTTTTTTGTCTGCTCCATTTATTAGCAACAAGCTCATGAAAATTATGAAAATGCTCACAATTATTGATGACAAATAAATGTTGTTACCTTTAAGAATTGATGGAACAAACACCATGAATATTGATAAACATGTGAGCACCAGTGAAATTATGGTGTTAAGTCCTTTTTTGCGCCCAAACAAAATTATTAGAAGGAAGAAGCTTATTAAAAGCATCAAGAGAACACCGCTTCTGTCATATTCAACAAATGTCCATTCTTTGCCATCGCCGTCCCTTGCAATAAGGGAAGACATGAGAATCTTGTCCCCTTGTTCTACCACCTTGGCATCAACAGCTACCATGTCGTCCATGTACTGTCTTGCATTTGTAACGGTTCCTTTTTGGTCACCGTTTGTTATTTTTGCAGTAAAACTTATTGTTTTGCTTGAAAATGTTTCATAGCCGCTGTCAATGGTTTCTTCTGAAACATCATCAACAGAAATAATTTCAGCCTTGTAGGATTTATCGTATTGCTGACTGGCAAAGCTAACTTTGTTCATGTTGTAGCCAGCTAGTATAAATGCTACTGAAAGCAGTATTGTCAAAATGTACACCAATTTGTTCTTATTTGGATTGTTAAAATTTTTCAGTTCCATAACATACCTCTTCAAATTTAATCTCATTAAGTATATCACAATACAGAGATTATTCAAATTAAAATCCAAAAATATAGATAGCACCCAATTTTCTTTTCAATTCGAAAATCGGGTGCTATCTATTTGGGTTTTCTAATTCGAATCCTGTTGGAATCACCTCATTCGTCACCATCAAGATCAAATTAACTTATCTTACATCTGTTTTCATTTTCTGATACTATGACTGCAAATTGAGCTTTCATTATAGCTCTTATTCTTCAACTTTATGCAGCGATCTGTTGGAATTACTTTTCAGATTATTGTAAGTAAGTACAATTTGTTGTATCAATAATATACCCAGCTGAAAATACTTTAAACACTGTTTTAATAAATTATATGCACAATAATAAAAGGGGTTACTGTTGTTCCATTCGGCCCCATTTCATTTCAGTTCCGCTTTTATCATATTTTTTTCTTTTTCCTGTAACATGTTCAATATCAATTCTCAAAAGATATGTAACATTGTAACTCACATCAATTGCCGCATCAAAGTACTCCATGTCACCGGGAGTGTATTTTTCACTTATGAGCCTAAGTCCCATAATTTTCTCATTTTTATCTTCAACTATGCTCACATTTCCAAACACAACTGCAGATTCAAACTCAGTGGTGAATCTTGTCTCCAGAGTTTTCTTGATTTCCTGATTTGAATCTGTGTTTTCATTAAGTTCAACAGGAACATGCACGTCTCCTACAAATGACATACATACTTTTGGATTTCTTTTTATATTTTCAATTTTAGTTCCAAGTTTTGCAGAATGAAAGTAAATTTTATCATCTCTTCTTACAGGAGAAACAGGAATACAGTATGGACTTCCGTCTTCATTTATTGTGGCCAAAGTTCCAAACTGTGATTTATCAATTACAGCGTATGCAAAGTCCTTGTCCATTTCACGGTCTTTTCTTCTCATTGGATTCATTAAATACACCTCTTTTCATATTTAATCCACTTTTGCTTTTTTGTTCTCAAAAATTCTCAGAATCATCTTAAGTGGTGATTATATTGTATTATTAAAATATAAACTTTGCAATAAAAATCAGAAAAGATTAATGGTAAACAGTATGCCACAATTACGCTTTATGTTTGTATAATTAAATTTTCGTTTTATTATTATACTCTTGCTAAAAATGCTGTAATAATATAAAATATTTGTATTGCTGTTTGAAAACATAAGTAGTCTATGTAAATACAGTTCATTCAACAATGATTTATTTAATTTTTTCACCCTGTTTTTTCCATGGCATACCCGAATAATATAAAACGCGATAAAATATAGGAGAAATTATGAATAAAAAACTGCAAACGTTGGTTGCTGACTTGGGCAAGGACACATACAATTATCCGCTGAGCATTGTTTTTATTATATTTTCCATTTTCTTAACAACTTTGATTGCATACATGACAGGAGGCAGCAATTCGTCCCTTCACCTTTTATATATACCGCTATTTTTTTCTGTCTTGGTTTTCGGAATCAAGGGAGGAATCATCACAGCTGTTGTTGCAGGTCTGGCAGTAGGGCCTTATTTGCCGATTAATTCTGCAAACAATATTATGCAGTCGCCTGCCATGTGGTTGTTCAGGATTGGTATATTCATTGTCATAGTTGTATTTGTGGGATCACTCATTGAACTGATTAAAAAAACAGAAGAACTCGAAAAAAGAAAAGCTTATGAGGACTTGAGGACCGGATATTACAACTTCAACAAGTTTAAACTTGATTTATGTACTATGGCATCAAGCGGAAAATATCAGCAAATATCGGTAATCATGTTTGAATTTCAGAATATTGATATGATCAAGCGTTACGTTGACATAGAAACAAGTCAGAAATCTTTTGTTGAATTGTTGAAGAAAACTGAAAAGTATTTTGAAGACGGTACAATTTATGCAGCAACAAGCAAAAAAATAACTGTCATACTTCCTGAATGGGATGCATGGGAAGCAGCAAAGTCAGCCAAGGATTTCATTGCCACAACGAAAAGCCCTGTATACATAGATAGCTTTCCCATATCAATAGTGGTGAAGGGAGCTGTAATAAATTATCCCAAACATGAAACCGATGGTGACAGGCTGATTGTAAAGCTTGACAAGGCTATTGAGCAATGTTTGAGGTGCCATAGCGAAGTTGTCATTTATGATGATATTATAGAAATAGAACAGGAAAAGTATTACAGCGGACTTGTTTCATTGTACCACTCTCTTCAAAATGACATGTTCACATTATCATATCAGCCGAAAATAGATGTGAAAAACAATTCAGTTATTGGAGTTGAAGCGCTTTTGAGGTGGAAAGACAAGGATAAGAAAAGCATGTCAATTTCAGAACTAATAAGAAGGGCTGAGGATGCAGGTTTTATAAATCAAATAACAAGATGGGTTATAAAAAACACAGCCATGCAGATGAAAAGATGGGATGAAAAGGGCATTATCATGCCTGTATCAATAAATCTTTCCGCAAAGGAATTATCCGATGATACATTTGTTGAGTATGTAAGGGAATGTTTAGATGAATACTGTGTAAATCCTAATAATCTGGAATTTGAACTTACTGAAAGAATAATCATACTTGATGAAAAAAACGCCCTTGAACAATTTAGAAAACTGAAAAAAATGGGAATCAAGATGTCACTTGATGATTACGGATCTGGTTTCAACTCGGCTAAATACCTTATGGAATACGGCGAAATATTTGATTATTTAAAGATAGAAAAAAAACTCATAGACAAAATTTCAAATGAGAAAAACTTTGCAATAATAAAATGCATGATAAATGCAACTCACTTGTTTGGCATGAAGATTGTAGCCGAAGGAGTGGAATCTCTCTCTCAGGTTGAGTTATTAAAATCTGCAGACTGCGACTATATACAGGGATTTTACTACAGCAAGCCCTTATTTGCAGAAGACCTTGAAAAATTCCTGAAAAAACATAATCTGTAGGAGAGGACCTCGTGTCCTCCCGCATTAATATTTAAACAAAAACGAAACAATTGCTCACCAAACTGTATGCTCGGACCTTGTGTCCTTTCACATTCATATTTCAACAAACGGTATATTTTGCTCGCCAAGACGTAGGGGCGGACCTTGTGTCCGCCCGAAAGTCAAACTCCAATATTTTATATAATTCCAACCAAAAAGAGACACCCAAAGGTGTCTCAAAACATACATTTAATTAATCTAATGCTTCTCTTAACAATGCAAGCAAGCATTCATAAACACATTCGCATCTATTTCTGGTTCCGCCGCCAGGGTTTACTGATCCAGGTCTATCGTGGCAAGGATGCCAGCAGTCATGGTGGTCTTCTACAGCTTCAGCTAACAATTCAAACAAGCATTCATAAACACATTCGCAATCGCATCTTCTTAGTCCAGTTTCGCCGCCTACATTACCATTGTTGCATTTTCTTCTGCCAGTATTACCAGCTACGTTACCATTATTTGGTCTACCCATTGATAAAAACACCTTTATATATAAATTTTGAGCCAAGCTCATTCATATCATATTCTCTCATACGAAATGTGTGACAAAAAATGTCGAAATAAATCACAAAATGGTTAAAACATTCTGAAATTCGAGCGTATTAAGGCGTTTAAATATTATTTAAAGTAATATAATGTTAATGGAAATAAAAAATGTTATTTATTAATAATATCAGTTTGACTTCAGCAGATGTTGCTAATTTGGCTGACTTTAAAGCAGCAGTTTCGAACACTACAATAAATACAATCAATCTGACAGGCGACATAACTACAGCAGAAGAGTTGGTGGTTAGCCGTGCTGTTACAATAAACGGCAATGGACATGCAATAACATTTACAGGTAATGATGAAGATTGGCAAGGAAATTATGTGCTTCAGATTTATAACACCACTGGAGTAGCAATCAGTAATATTAAACTGAGCGGAGCTGACGGAGGATTGCTGGTTAATGCTTCAGCAGTTACACTGACAGGAACAATAAATGTATCAGACAACGAATTTGGAGGAATTGAAGTTAGCAAGGGTACTGCAGAAGGGTTGCCAGATCCATCACTTACAGCTACAGGAGTTTCATTTACCAATACATCAGAAAAATACGGACAGCCTACAATATGGGAAGATAAAATAACCAGAACCGTAACAGTTGCTGAAGGAATTTTTACTTTAAACTATACTTTTAAATCAGATCAAGTACAATAATACCTGGTACCAGATCACGCTGTTGACCCAAATGCCAACATAGCAGAGGTATCTACATTGGCTGATTTAAGGGCAGCACTTGCAAACACTGCTAAGACTATTATAAACATCAATGCAAACATAGGGGAAATAGATGCAAGAATAGTGGCTGACAGACCAATTACAATCAACGGCAACAATTATACATTAAGTTTCACAGATGCTATCAATGATTCAGTATATGGAACAAGACATGGTATTCTGGTAAGTGCAAACAACGTAACAATCAACAATTTGAAAGTTCAAATGACACCAAAAGCTATATGGCAAGGAACATATGGTATCCAGGCTATAAGTTCAATAGGTGTTGTTCTCAGTAATATCACTGTAACCGGAGCTGACGGAGGCATACTGGTTAACGGAGCTGAAGTTAAATTAATAAGAACAACAACATTAAGCGGAAATGAATTTGGTGGAATTGAAGTGTCAAAAGGAAGTGGTATAACAGCAACGCCAAAATTGACTGTAACAGGAACACTGGTAAATGCTGATGAAGCAATTGCACTTCCAACAATCTGGGAAGATGGAGTATCAGGCAATGTTACTTCAACCGGAACTGACTTGACTCAAATAGGAATCTATGGACAGCAACAATATTATTTGAGAGCAGAAAATGCAATTCCTGTAACATTAGAAGGATTAAGCGGTTCAATAAATGCGACAGTAGATCAAGTACAAAGTGTTTCAATAAAAGCTTCTTTAAAAGCCGGAGTAGATTCGGTTGAAAATACAGCTCTGGTTATTGAAGTTAGCAAGACTGATATTGTAGCAGAAAATGTTGTTATTACAAGTTCAGTTAATGCAACAGTAACACCAGATGACACAGTAACCGGCAAACTGGTATTCAACATGGGAGAAATATCATTTGATGACGCAACAAACTTAAATATAACATTTAATACTGCAGGTACATACAGTTTCAATGTTTATTTAGAACAATAAGATTAACCCCCTAGTTTATGAACATGAAAGCACCTCACATACTTGGAGGCCACTGAAAAACTATGAATTATTCACTGTCATTCTGAGAGCTTGCTCGGAGGAAATTATATTTTCAACAAAGATGAGATCCTTCATTATCGTCCAGTATGACATAAATATACTTTTTCTGTGACGTCCATACTTGTGGGGTGTTTTCTATAAATAAGATTATTTGAAAATAATCGCTTACATTACTATATGTGTTGAAATATTTATAAATATTAATAAGAATGTTTGCATTAGTGTTAAAGGCATCAAGAATAAATCAATATATTGAAAAAGGCATATTTTTGTTTGCTTTTGAAGCATACCGTGTTATAATATATAAGCATAAAATAATTGCGACAAATTATTACATTAATATGGGGGATCAAAATTGAAAGTCAAAAGAGAACAAGCAAAACAAGAACCTATTAAAATAGATTACGAAAACAAAAGATTATCAACTATTTATTTCATGCCACTTTTGTTGATTGCAGGCTTTGTACCTCTTATAGTATACGCTAAGTACATTGATTTGACAGGAACAACACAGTCTCTTTATTGGACAGGCCAGCAGCAGTACCTGGATTTTTTCAGCTACTGGAAATCCCGCTGGGTAGTTGCACTTACATTAATAGGACTTATTTTTTACATAATATTATATAAACAAAAAAATTACCTTTCAAGAATTTGAAACAATACTACATACCACTTGGAATATATGCATTATTTGTAATCATATCAACTATATTTGCCATAGATACACAAACAGCACTGTGGGGATTTGTGGACATGTATCAAGGCATGTTTGTACTGTTAAGCTACGTCATAATCACATTCCTGACAATCAACTTTGTAAACAGTGAAAGGGATGTGAATTTATTTGTTAATGCATTTTTGTTCCTGATGATTGTGGAAGGAATAATAGGAGTAGGTCAATATTTCGGATTTGACTTCTTCCAATCAACAATAGGCAAGAGTCTGATTGTGCCGGGAAAGATTCAGGTTGATGGACTTTCGTTTACATTTGGACCAAAGACCATTTACGGAACTCTGTTCAACACAAACTTTGTCGGAAGCTTTGCAACACTGATGTTGCCTATGGCGGTTGCAATACTTTTAGGAACAAATAACAGTAAGCAAAGAATAACAGCAGCAATTGCAGTTGTAATAATGCTGTTTGTATGGATAGGTTGTAACTCGAGGGCAGGATATCTGGGAGTTGCTGTATCAGCCGTGTTTGGGCTGTTGCTTTTCAGGAAGGCTTTAATGAAGTACTGGATGGCGTCGGCAGGAATGGTTATAATTTTTGCTTTGGTTTTAGTTGGACTTAACAACTATACCGAAGGCGGGATTTCAAAAAGAATAAAAACGTTCAATGTGAAAGAGCAAATTAACACGATTAAAGCTAAATCTAACGACGAAAAAACATTTAGATTTGAAGATATAATATTGGGACAAAATTCATTTGCGATACAAACAAATTATGAAACATTGAACTTCAAAATTGATGGAAATAAATTGTATTTTATGGATGAAAATAACAATGAATTGGAAATAACAACAAAAGGAAAAGAAATAACTATCAATGATAAAAAATATGCTGGATATAAGATTACAATTGCAGATAAATATCCCGGTGTCACTGTAACTAGGGTGGGCAGAAACTTCAGCTTTTATTTTACTGACACCGGTGTTAAACTGATTAGTTCAGGAGGTAGGTTAACTGCACCTATGATAGCTGATACTTTTGAACCGCTTAATGGACTGGAAAAACTTGCATCAAGCAGAGGATACATTTGGGGTAGAACAATTCCTTTGCTTAAAAATTATGTTATTTTTGGCTCGGGTCCAGACAATTACCCAATCGCATTTCCTCAGGATGACATACTGGCTAAATCAAATGCACTTTCTGATTCAACCACAGTAGTTGACAAACCACACAATATGTATTTGCAGATTGCGACAAATTCGGGGATTGTTACTCTGATATCATTAATTGCAATAGTGGGAATATATATTATAAACAGCCTGAAATTATATTTCAAAACAAATTATGATTCTATTGAAAAATATTTGGGATCTTCATGCTTGATTTGCGTAATTGGATATCTGGCAGCAGGTATGTTTAATGACAATGTAGTAAGTGTTGCACCAATATTTTGGATAATTCTAGGACTGGGAATAAGTATAAATCTAAGGGTGAGAAATAAAATTTTGGAAGAAAAGTAATTGGGGGCAAAGATGTCCGATATGTATAACAAAATTTTTAAGTTATTAAATAAATACAGAAAATATATATTGATGCTTATAGACACATTTATTGCGGTTGTATCATTTTTATCACCGCACATTATCAGCGGTATACATCCGACTAAAATAGAATGGTTTCTAAACACTTGGTATATATATACTATAATTTACATTGGAACATTTATTTTAATGGGTGTATACAAGAATATATGGAGATATGCAGGAATCCAGGATATATATAAATGCATGCAGTCTTCTGTAATTGCAAACCTAATTTTTTTGATATTGACAAAAGCAATGAATATTTTTGTAAGATACTATGTATATATTGTAGCATTTTTTGTAACTAGCTTCTGTACCATGGCCATCAGGGTGGTATACAGGGCTGTGTTGATTGTAGGAGATAAAAGCTCAAAAAAATTAAGTCATTATACGAATATTATGATAGTTGGGGCAGGACAGGCTACAGTTGCTATGTTAAATGAAATAAACAGGAATAATCCTAACAACTATCTGGTAAGGTGCATCGTGGATGATGATAAAACGAAAATAGGCAGAAGCATAAATTCTGTACCAGTGGTATCATCAACAGAAAAAATACTATTTATGGTGAATAAATATGATATAGAAGAAATAATAATTTCCATACCATCCCTAGACAAAGAAAACAAAAGACGCATACTTGACATTTGTGCAGACACAAAATGCAAACTCAAAATATTGCCCGAAGTATACAGCTTATTGACCAATGCCAATAATCTTTTGGAGAATATAAGAGACGTCCAGGTAGAAGATTTGCTTGGAAGAGAACCAATCACACTTGATTGTACATTAACCAAAGAGTACATCCAAGGAAAAACAGTATTGGTAACAGGTGGAGGAGGTTCTATAGGTTCAGAGCTTTGTAGGCAAGTATCATCATATAACCCGAACAAACTAATCATTTTTGATATATATGAAAACAACGCCTACAGTATTCAGCAGGAGTTAATCAGATTATATAGCAATAAACTAGATTTAGAAGTTGAAATAGCTTCCATAAGAGACAAAAATAAAGTTGATAAAATATTTGCTTCACAAAACATTGATATAGTGTTTCATGCTGCAGCACACAAGCATGTGCCTCTCATGGAAAAAAACCCGGAGGAAGCTATCAAGAACAATGTTATAGGAACTTACAACCTAGTACAAGCAGCTCATGAAAATAAAGTTGAAAAGTTTGTTCTTATTTCAACTGACAAAGCAGTTAATCCCACAAATGTAATGGGAGCTACTAAAAGAATTGCAGAGATGATTATTCAGTCGTATAATAAGCGCAGCGAAACAGATTTCGTAGCAGTGCGTTTTGGAAATGTACTAGGCAGTAACGGATCAGTAATACCGTTGTTTAAAGAACAGATAAAAGAAGGCGGCCCGGTAACTGTCACACATGAAGACATAACACGTTACTTCATGACTATACCGGAGGCAGTTCAGTTAGTCCTCAGAGCTTCATCTATGGCCGAAGGCGGAGAAATCTTTGTTCTCGACATGGGAGAGCCTGTCAAAATAAAGGACTTGGCATACAATTTAATTAAACTATCCGGTTTAGAACCGGAAATAGATATAAAAATAGAATACACAGGATTGAGGCCAGGTGAAAAGCTTTACGAAGAGTTGCTGATAAGTAATGACAAAAATCAAATAGAAACAAATATGGATAAAATATTTATAGAAAGGCCCAGCGAATTTGATGAAAATGAATTGTTTGAATTAATAAAAGAATTGGAACAGGCAGCTAATGATATGGATATTGAAAGAATTATATTTTTAATAGAACGATTAGTCTCAACATATAAAAGGACATTAAATAGTTCATATACAAAAAGTATAGAATATGCATGAGTTTTAAGTAATATATATGCTTATAATATTATATGTAATTTAAATTCAGATTAGCTTGGAAAATATAAATATGAAGATGCTCATTATAGAATACATAAACTTATGCAAGGAAGGATGAATAATTATGACAGAAAATAAAGCTATCAAGGACAAGATTTGGCTTGCTTCACCGCACATGAGCGATGAAGGATACGAAATGAAATATATTCAAGAAGCTTTTGATTCAAACTGGGTTGCTCCTCTTGGACCAAACGTGAATGAATTCGAAAAAGAATTGGCTTCAAAAGTCGGAGCAAAACATGCTGCGGCTTTAACCTCTGGCACAGGAGCCATTCATCTAGCTCTTAAAGCTGCTGGTGTTGGCGAAGGGGATATCGTGTTCTGTCCTACCCTTACTTTTTCCGCTACAGCCAATCCGATTATCTATCAGAACGCTACTCCGGTTTTTATTTGACAGTGATTATGAAACATGGAATATGAATCCAAAAGCATTAGAGGCAGCATTCGAAAAGTACGGTGATAAGGTGAAGGCTGTTTTAGTTGTGCATTTATATGGATTGTCAGCAGATATGGATAAGATCATGGAGATTTGTAGTAGGTACAATGTGACAGTCATTGAAGATGCTGCAGAGTCTTTAGGTGCTTATTATAAAGGAAAACACACTGGTACTTTCGGTGAGTTTGGAGCCTTTTCATTTAATGGAAACAAGATTATCACGACTTCTGGTGGCGGCATGCTTGTTTCTAATGATGAAGAGAAGATCAAGAAGGTCCGCTTCTGGTCAACTCAGTCGAGAGATGCAGCAAGGCACTACCAACATAGCGAATTAGGGTTTAATTACCGTATGAGCAATGTTGTTGCTGGAATTGGTAGAGGACAATTAAAAGTACTAGACCAGAGAGTTGCTAAGAAGAAATACATCTTTGAGTTTTATAAGAAGGAGTTAGGCCAGCTAGAAAGTGTGAACTTCATGCCTATCAACGACTGGAATGAGCCGAACTACTGGCTGAGTGTGATGACATTAAAGGGTTCAGTTAGACCGTTAGATGTTATGGAAGTATTAGAGAAAGAAAACATTGAGTCAAGACCCGTGTGGAAGCCAATGCACATGCAACCATTCTTCACTGAATATGATTATGTAGGTGACGATGTTAGTGAGAAGCTGTTTGAGAATGGTGTATGCTTGCCATCTGATACGAAGATGACTGATGAGGATCTTGAGTTAATTTGTGAGATAATAAAATCATTATGGAAATAGAGTGGTTGAAATGAATGTGACTGAAGCAAAATCTCATAAAGGCATATACATAAGATTTTTCAAAAGACCAATGGACTTCATTTTGTCTTTGATGGCAATTATCGTTTTAAGTCCGGTACTAATAATTGTAGCTATTCTTGTTAGGTTTAAGCTGGGTAGTCCGGTGCTGTTTAAGCAGAAAAGACCAGGGCTTAATGAGAAGATATTCACCATGTATAAGTTTAGAACAATGACAGACGAAAAAGACGAGAATGGTGAGCTGCTACCAGACTCAGTTAGGCTTACTAAGTTTGGTAGGACGTTAAGGTCTACAAGTCTAGATGAACTTCCTGAGCTATTCAACATCTTAAAGGGTGATATGAGTATTGTTGGGCCGAGGCCTTTATTGATAAGATACTTGCCATATTATTTTGATCATGAGAGGCTAAGAAGTAGTGTTAGACCTGGAATAACTGGATTAGCTCAAGTTAATGGTAGAAATACTCTAACATGGGACGAAAGATTTGCTACTGATGTTGAATACATAAAGAAATTGACATTTCTAAATGATGTAAATATTATTGTTAGAACTGTTTTAGTCGTTTTTCAGAAGAAGGATATTCTTGTTGGAGATGAACATGTTCTCTTAGATTTAAATGTTGAAAGAAGTGGGGTCGTGCCAAATGGGGAGAAGTAAGGAAGATATTATTATTAAGTCTGTAAGCGAAATTGGTCTAAATGAAAATTCTAAAGAGATTATTGAGCTGTTAAACGAGAATTACTTAATCAATTTTCCTAATCATCATGACCTTTC
Source organism: Sedimentibacter sp. B4 (assembly GCF_000309315.1). Taxonomy (NCBI): domain Bacteria; kingdom Bacillati; phylum Bacillota; class Tissierellia; genus Sedimentibacter; species Sedimentibacter sp. B4. The sequence goes on along the minus strand of NZ_CANG01000959.1, from coordinate 85,336 downwards.
GAATTATGCAATTTCTAACTTTAAGGATATGAAAAAGTTTATAAATAATGGTTCTGCACTTGTTGTTGGAGCTTACTCAGGAGGAAAAACTATAGGCTTTTTATGGGCCTATAGAAGATTAATTTTGGGAGAAGAAAGACTTCATATTAGTCATATTGTTGTAGATGCTGCGTTTAGAGGCTATGGAATTGGTACCAGAATGATCGATTTTATAGAACAATATGCATTAAAGAAAGATATTAAAGTCATTGAACTTATGACTACTAGCAAGAATGAAAGAACTATTGAATTTTATAACAAGCATGGATTTAGTGTAACTAGAGTGCAATTTGAAAAGAATTTGGGTGACAAAGATGATAATTAATAAAACAGCAAGCAAAAAAGAGAATTATAGACTTTGTGATTATTATTATGATAGTGCGCGTGAAGGAATGTATGATTTACTTTTAAATATGACAAATGATGGTTTGATAAAAACAGTCTTTGTACCTGGTTATGTAGGATGGTCTCCTAAAGAAGGTAGTGGAATATTTGATCCAATTAATAAAATTGAAAATGTATCTGTTGTATATTATCGAATGGACAATAACTTGAATATTGATCTTAATAGTCTTTATGAGAAATTAGATAGCCTAAATAATGATAAATTTGCATTATTGGTTGTGAACTATTTTGGCTTTGTTGATCCTAATATTGAAGAAATATATTCAAGAATTAAAGAGAAAAATGGATGGATTATTGAAGATAATGCTCATAGTTTTTTCACTAGTTTGTATTCGAATTATTCGTGTGCAGATGCCACGTTCTTCTCTTTACATAAGATGTTTCCATTTAATAAAGGAGGAAGCATGAAAGTGATTAATGATAGTTTGAAGAAATATACGTTTGAAGGAAAAAATGTTAATAAAATAGTTGATAATCCATGGTTGTATGATATTTCGAAGATTGCATTTATAAGAAAAAGTAACTACGATAAAATTGATAAACTAGTTAGATTGGATAAATATAGTTCTTTTTTTGAACCCTTAAAAGATAAGTTAGATGACGGAATAATTCCGCAGACATATCCGATAAAAATACAAGTTGGCAATAGAGATAAAATATATGAATTAATGAATCAATCTGGATATGGCGTTGTAAGTTTGTACCATACATTAATCGAACCACTTAGAAATTCAGAGCATAGTGATGCTTTGAGATTATCTAAACAGATTTTAAATCTTCCAGTTCATCAGGATGTCAATTCAAATGACTACGAGAACATGGTAGAACAACTTGCAAAGTATTGTTTAGAAACAGTGTAATCGTGCAATATGAAAGGAGAAATTGATATTATATGATTTCTACAATCACAATTGAGGAACCAGATAAATGGGATGCTATTGTAAAAAGTTTTGAAAATTATGATGTGAACTATTTGAGCCAATATTCAAGGGCATTTGCGGAAAATGGAGAAGGTAATCCGTTTTTAATCTACTATGAAAATGATACAACAAAAGCCATGAATGTTGTCATGAAAAGAGATATCGAGGAAAGTGAGCATTTTAAGGATAAAATACAACCAGAAAAATGGTTTGATTTATCTACACCATATGGTTATGGTGGCTTTTGGATAGAAGGTGAAGATTTCAAAACATTAGATGAGGAATATGAGCAATATTGCAAAAATAATGGTTTTGTTTCTGAGTTTGTAAGATTTCATTTGTTTGGCGAATATAGATCCATCTTTAATGGAACTGTTGAAAGTTATACGAATAATGTTGTTCGATCGCTTGATTTAGATATTGATGATATGCTTATGGATTTTGAGCATAAAGTTCGTAAAAATCTAAAAAAGGCAAATAAAGCTGGCTTGAAAATAGAGATTGATGAATCTGGTGAAAGAATTGAAGAATTTTTGGATATCTATTACGGAACAATGGATAGAAACGATGCAAAATCAAATTTTTTCTTTCCAGAGTCATTCTTTAAGACAATCAATGAAATGATAAACAATTTTGTATATGTACATGTTATTCATGAGGAAAAAATCATTTCCACTGAATTAGTCTTATTTGGTAGCGAGAATTGCTATTCGTTTCTAGGAGGAACAAAAAGTGATTATTTCTATTTAAGACCTAATGATTTCTTAAAGTTTGAAATTATTAAATGGGCAAAAAATAAGGGCTTAAAAAAATTTATTCTTGGCGGTGGATATGGTGAAGATGATGGAATATTTAGATACAAAAAAAGTTTTTCGCCAAATGGAATTCACAAATTTTATATAGGTAAGAGGATTTTTGATAAAGAGAAGTATAGAGAGTTAATCAAGATTCGAAATAGCAATCAGAATTTTGATAAAGATACCAATTATTTTCCGCAATATCGAGTATAGGTAATTATGGTAGAAGCTTAATAAGATAAAAGGTGGTTTAATTATGAATATTGTATTTCTTTCTATAGGGGGGCTCAATGATTTAAGTGAGAACACAGTTTATACTGATTTACTGAGGCGATTTAGAGATGAAGGTCATTCGGTGCATGTGGTCTGTCAAAGAGAAAAGCGTTTAGGATTAGATACAGAAATAAATATTGAACATGGAATTAATGTTTTGAGAGTTAAGACAGGTAACATCACCAAGACAAACCTATTTGAGAAGGGTATTTCGACAATATTAATTGGTTGGCAATTTAAAAACGCAATTAATAAATACTTTGGAGATATCAAGTTTGAATTAGTACTTTATTCAACTCCACCAATAACGATAGCTAATACTGTATCTTTTATTAAGAAGCGTGATAATGCAACATCATATTTAATGTTAAAGGATATTTTTCCACAAAATGCCATCGATATTGGGATCTTAAATAATACTGGATGGAAATCTTTGATATATAAATACTTTAGAAAAAAAGAAAAACAGCTATATTTAATGAGTGATTATATAGGCTGTATGTCAGAAGCAAATATAGAATTCGTTCTTAAGCACAATCCTTATATAGATAAGGATAATGTTGAAATTTGTCCCAATACAATCAATCCGTTAGTAAAGAAACATGTAGATAAAAATCTAACAAGAGCACGTTTTAATTTGCCTAAAGATAAAATTATCTTTGTTTATGGTGGAAATTTCGGAAAACCACAGAATGTAGATTATATTATCGAAGTACTAAAAGCAAATGAATTAAATAATTTGATTCATTTTGTGATGGTAGGTTCAGGTACGGATTTCTATAAAATAAAAGAGTATAAAAAGCAAACATCAGATGATTATATTACAGTATTAAACAGTTTAAATAAAGTTGAATATGATGATTTATTAGATGCTTGCGATGTAGGGTTAATATTTCTTGATTATAGATTTACAATACCAAATTTTCCATCAAGATTGTTAGATTACATGAATCATGAGATTCCAGTGCTAGCTGCAACAGATACAAATACTGATGTTGGTGAAGTGATAACAGGCGGTAAATTTGGTTGGTGGTGTGAGAGTAAAGGAACCAAAATTTATAAAGAGATAAGTGAAATGATAATAAGAGAAAAAGATTCCCTTAAAAAAATAGGGATGAATGGAAAACAATATTTAGAACAAAATTATCGAACTGAAAAAGCTTATAACACAATACTGAGTCACTTCAACAAAGAAGAAAAGAGGTAGTTAAATGTTTAAAGACAAGACCTTATTAATTACAGGTGGAACAGGATCTTTTGGAAATGCGGTTATGAAAAGATTCCTTGATACAGATATCAAAGAAATCCGTATTTTTTCTCGTGATGAGAAGAAACAAGATGATATGAGAAAGCTTTATAAGAACGATAAATTGAAGTTTTACATAGGAGATGTTAGGGATATTTCTAGTGTTAAGAACGCAATGCATGGAGTAGATTATATCTTTCACGCGGCTGCTCTTAAGCAGGTACCTTCTTGCGAATTTTTCCCACTTGAAGCAGTTAAGACCAATGTGATTGGCACAGATAACGTTCTTACTGGTTCAATTGAAATGGGAGTGAAGAAAGTTATCTGCCTATCTACTGATAAAGCTGCATATCCGATTAATGCTATGGGAATCTCCAAAGCTATGATGGAAAAAGTTTTTGTAGCAAAAGCAAAGACTGTTAATCCTGAAAGAACACTTATCTGTGGTACAAGATATGGCAATGTGATGGCTTCTAGAGGTTCAGTAATTCCGTTGTTTATTGATCAGATTAAGAGCGGACAACCTCTCACTGTAACAGACCCAAATATGACAAGATTTCTAATGAGTCTTGAAGAAGCTGTAGAACTTGTTGTATTTGCATTCCAGAACGCTGAAGCTGGGGACATCATGGTTCAGAAGTCACCAGCATCAACTGTCGGAGACTTAGCACAGGCAGTAAAAGAGCTATTTAATGCAAACAATGAAATTAGAGTAATCGGGACTCGTCACGGAGAGAAGTTGTATGAAACGCTTCTCACAAAAGAAGAGCATGTTGTAGCTAAAGATATGGGTGGTTTTTATAGAGTGCCATCAGACAAGAGAGATCTAAACTATGATAAGTACTTTGTTGAAGGAGACCAAAAGCTCTCATCCGAAGATGAGTATAACTCACATAATACCGACAGGCTTAATGTTGAGCAGATTAAAGTGAAGCTACTACAGCTTGATTATGTAAGAGAACAATTGGAAAGTTGGGATAGATAATGAAGATTTTAGTCACTGGGGCAAAAGGTTTTATAGGAAAGAATTTAATAGCGGAATTGAGAAATAGAAAGTATGATGATATTTTTGAGTACGACAGATATACAAACCCTACTTTACTTGATGATTACTGCAAAGTAGCTGACTTTGTATTTCATCTTGCAGGGGTAAATCGTCCAAAAGAACAATCTGAGTTTATGAAGGGTAACTTTGGTTTCACCTCGGATCTATTAAATTCTCTTAAGAAGCATAATAATACCTGCCCGGTGATGATTTCATCGTCTATTCAAGCAGAGTTAAATAATCCTTATGGTGAAAGTAAGAAAGCAGGGGAAGATATTCTGTTTGATTATGGTGAAGAAACCGGAGCTAAAGTTCTGATTTATAGATTCCCTAACATCTTTGGTAAATGGTGCAGACCGAATTATAACAGTGCAGTTGCTACATTTTGTCATAACATTGCTCATGACCTTCCTATTCAAGTGAATGATCCAAGCGTAGTGATGAACCTTGTTTATATAGATGATGTTGTAGATGAATTGATTAATGCGTTAGAAAGAAAAGAAAATATAGTAGATTTATTCTGTGAAGTTCCTGTGGTATATACTATAACACTTGGTGAGATAGCAGACTTGATTTGTTCTTTCAAGAAAAGCAGAGAAGATAGGTTAGTACCTAATATGTCAGATGCTTTTACTAAAAAACTATATAGCACATATTTGAGCTATTTACCTGAAGATAAATTTAGCTATGAACTTAAAATGAATGTAGATCAGAGAGGGTCTTTTACTGAGTTCATAAAAACGCCTGATCGTGGTCAGGTTTCTATAAATATATCAAAACCCGGAATTACGAAAGGAAATCACTGGCATCACACAAAAAATGAGAAGTTCTTAGTAGTCAGAGGCCAAGGTGTCATTCGGTTTAGAAAAATAGATTCAGATGAAGTGTTAGAGTATTTCGTAAGTGGTGAAAAGATGGAAGTTGTAGATATACCTACTGGCTATACACATAACATAGAAAATCTGGGCGAAACAGATATGGTAACAATAATGTGGGCGAATGAGCCATTTGACCTTAAAAAACCTGATACTTATTATTTGGAGGTATAACTGATGAAGAAATTAAAAGTCATGACAGTCGTTGGCACTAGACCAGAAATAATCAGACTGTCAGCTGTTATTAATAAATTAGATGAGTCTGAAGCAATTGACCATATTCTTGTTCATACAGGACAGAACTATGACTATGAGTTAAATGAAGTTTTCTTCAATGATTTTAACTTAAAGAAACCAGATTATTTTTTGAATGCTGCAATGGGAACTGCTGTTGAGACAATTGGTAACATTCTAGTTAAGATTGATCCAATCCTTGAAGAAGTAAAGCCTGATGCATTTCTAGTACTTGGAGATACAAATAGCTGTTTATGTGCGATTGCAGCAAAGAGAAGACATATTCCAATTTTCCATATGGAAGCTGGAAATAGATGTTTTGACCAGAGAGTTCCTGAAGAAACAAATAGAAAGATTGTAGATCATACAGCAGATATTAATCTAACCTATAGTGATATTGCTAGAGAGTATCTTTTAAGAGAAGGACTTCCAGCAGATAGAGTAATTAAAACAGGCAGCCCAATGTTCGAAGTTCTTAATTCAAGAAAAGAAGATATTGATAAATCAGATGTAATTGAAAGGTTAGGACTTGAAGTTGAGAAGTATTTTGTTGTATCCGCTCATAGGGAAGAAAATATTAGTTCTGAACAGAACTTTATGGATTTAGTAGATAGCTTAAACTCGATAGCTGAAAAATATCAAATTCCAGTGATTGTAAGCACACACCCAAGAACTAGAAAAATGATTGAAGCAAAGGGTATTACCTTTACTCCTTTGGTTAAGACAATGAAGCCACTTGGTTTTAACGACTATGTGAAACTTCAGAAGTATTCAAAGGCTGTTTTAAGTGATAGCGGAACAATCAGTGAAGAGTCATCGATTCTAGGATTTAAAGCGATAAATATAAGGCAAGCTCATGAAAGACCTGAAGCCATGGAAGAGGCAGCAGTGATGATGGTAGGGTTAAAAAAAGAAAGAATACTTCAGGGGTTAGAAATATTAGAGACTCAAGAGAAAGATACGATGAGATTAGTAGCAGATTATAGCATGCCAAATGTGTCAGATAAAGTGTTGAGGATAATATTATCATATACAGATTATGTGAATAGAGTTGTTTGGGGTGAATAGAACATTAACTATGGAGATACCTATGATTAAGAAAAGTACTGAAAGTTGTAATTTGTTTAGAAAGGTTTTTCAATTAAATTCATTATTAGCTCTGATAAATTTTTTCTTGACTCCTAATCCATACTCAGCATTTCATTCAGGGAGAGCTGGAGCGGGTTATAGTATAGTAAGTTTTAACTTTTTTGTAAGTCCTGCTTATCTAATATTTTCTTCAGTAGCTTTAGTCTGGTTGATTTATTCAAGAAGAATCTATATTAATGCAAAGATAATTGTATTATTATCAACTTTATTGTTATCAGGGTTGGCTTCCAATGTGATATTTCAAAGACCTATAACTTATGCATATGATTTTATGATGATACTGCTAACATATATATTAAGTGTACATGAGAGATATATTGATAATGACAATATCAATTGGATTAAAATTGGACGAAATATTACTATTTTGTTGATCTTTGGAATAGCGATAGCGTTGGTATTTCCTAATAGATATGGATACTTGCCCTTTGAATTTTCAAGAACTAGCAGAGGAGAAATCACGTTGTGGAAATATATGGCACTCCAGACTATATTTCCTTCTTTAGCACTCATAATTTATGAAAAATATAATAATAAAAAATATTTAATCATATCAGTTGTTATGTCTATAATAATTTTATCGACAGCTTCAAGAATTCCTTTGGTAGTTTCTTTACTGCCATTTTTATATTATTTAGTAATTAGAAAAAAGAGGTTTTCAAGAATTGCATTCATTTCGCTTATCATAATTAGTATGATAATTTTTTGGAGAGACGTTTTAGAATTTTTTACTTTTGGGAATGAGTTAGGTGGTGTGGAAAATATTGACGCCATCCTAAATGGTAGATTCCCTCTTTGGTCATATTACTTTGAGAAATTTAAAGATAACATGATATGGGGTAATGGAGTCTTTTTATTGGAGAGGTACCATGATTATTACGGTAATGCATTTTCGGAAGTTGGTTATCTTAAATGGTTTGCTGAATATGGCTTAATATTTGGAATCGTCATGACAACCTTTATAATTAGAGCTAGCATTACGGCATTAATAAATATTAATAATAATAAAAACCATAAATATTGGGATACATTTTTATCGCTTATATTTTTATCTATGCTCCCAGTTGTTATACAATCTCATAGTAGAATACTAAATATTACAGACTTTATTTTTTGGTTTTCGATGTTTTATTTAAACTCTATTACAAGAGAATTAATTTCAACAAAGAAAATCAACTATTCGTTAAATAAAAGAGGGGAAGTATAAAAATGAAGAAATTGTTTATTTTCATACCCGTTTATCTTCCCGGGGTAAAAGGTGGTGGCCCAATTAGAAGTATAGAAGGTTTAGCATATCACCTAAAAAATTATTTTGATATTTATATTTTTACATCAGATAAAGATCTCGGAGACAAAGAACCATATGAAGGAATAGATTTAGATAAATGGATTACCTTTGATGGTTACAATATATATTATAGCAGTGGCCATAACTCTTTATCAAAACTAGTAAAAAATATCAACAATATTAATCCGGATTTTGTTTATATTAACGGATTTTTTAATTATGAGTATTCTATAAAGATCATGATTTTAAGAAAACTTGGACTAATCAAAACGGATTTTGTATTAGCACCAAGAGGTGAGTTTTCAAAAGGTGCTTTATATTTAAAAAGAATAAAGAAGAGTATGTATATTAATTTAGCTAAAGTTATAGGTTTGTATAACAGTATAAAGTGGCAAGCTTCATCTGAACATGAATCAGAGGATATAAGGTCACAGTTCCCAAATGCTACAATAAAAGTGGCACTGAACTTATCAAAGATAAATAAAAATACTCTTGAACATAAGTTAAAAGAAAACAATATTTTGAAACTTGTATTTTTGTCTAGAATATCGCCAAAAAAGAATTTAAAATTCGCGCTGGAAACCCTCGTTCAAATGAAAACTCCAATCGAATTTGATATTTTTGGGCCTATAGAAAATGAAGATTATTGGAGTGGTTGTAAAGCGATTATTAATAGAATGCCTTCTAACATCACAATCCGATATAAAGGGATCATAAATAATGAAAATGTTTTGAAGGTGTTGTCGAATTACGATTTCTTTTTCTTTCCTACCCTTGGAGAAAACTATGGTCATGTTATTAAAGAAAGTCTTAGTGCAGGAACTCCAGTGATAATAAGTGATCAAACACCATGGAAAGATTTAGTTCATAAAAATATAGGATATGACATTAGTGGATTTGATATTGAGACATATTCAAGAATTTTATATAAAGCAGCAAACATAAGCACTGAAGAACATAAAAAAATGATAGATCAATCAAAAATTTATGCAGAATATATGATGAACGATAAAGCGAATTTGAAAAATAATATAGATCTCTTTGATAGGTGATTAAATGTTAGAGAAGAAGTATAGTAAGATGATAAAAGTTAATAATTTTATTGATGATATAAGAATTTCACGACTACCAAAAGTTAAAGGAGTGGTTCATAGAATTTTTTCTATGATAGCAAATATGGAGTATGTCAAATTTTTAAGTAACAATCAATTAGATACCAGCTACTATAATAGGGAGAAAGAACTTAATATAGACAAAAAAATAATTGTGTCATTAACAACATTTCCTAAGAGGATTGATACAGTTTGGATTACTCTTGAAAGTTTATTAAGACAATCCATTAAACCTGATAAAATGATTTTATGGTTGGCAAAATCTGAATTTGCAGATGGACTAAACTCATTACCAGCGAGCTTAATGAATCTTATTGATAGAGGTTTAGAAATAAGATTTTGTGAAAATTTAAAACCACATAAAAAATACTACTATTCAATGAAGGAATTTCCGGATGATATAGTAATTACAGTGGATGATGATGTATTATATCCTCCGGATTTAATAAAAGATCTAATTTTACTACATTTAAAATTTCCCAAATGTATATGCTGCACAAGAGGTCATTTAATAACGATTGACAACCAAAATAATATTCAATTATATAGTAAGTGGATCAAAAATCCCTCTGTTGAAGAGATTCCATCAAAATTTATATGTCCAACTGGTGTTGGAGGGGTATTATATCCACCTAAATCATTGCATCCTGAAGTATTTAATAAGGATAATATTATTAGATTATCTTTAAATGCTGATGATTTATGGCTAAAAGTAATGTCCTTAATGAAGGGAACAGAAATTGTAAAATCACACAAATATGACTACGAATTTTTTTCAATCTCTAAAACACATTATAGTGCATTGAGTAAAACTAATGTTGTCCAAAATCATAATGACGTTCAACTGAATGCGATATTGGAAGAATATAATATTAAACTTTACGATTGAAAGGGGTTACATATGAAAGTTATTACATTAACAACTCATAGTGCACATAACCATGGTGCAATTTTACAAGCGTATGCACTTCAAAAGTTCTTGAAGTTGAATAGTTGTGAAGCAAAAATTCTAGACTATCGACCAGAGTATTTGATAAAACCCATAATTAATTTTGATAAAAACTCTAATTTTACCAAACAACTAATCATCAATATTATTGCTTTTAGAAGTAGATTATCAAGAAAACAAAAATTTGAGAGTTTCACTAATAAATATCTTGATCTAGAACAAGCAGAGTATGACATCAATGGTGAGTTAGTTGAAATAGACGCAGACGCCTATATTGTAGGTAGCGACCAAATATGGAATCAAGATATAACTAGAGGTATTGACGCAAATTTTTTTCTTCGATTTGTAAAAAAAAGCAAAAAAATCTCATATGCTGCAAGTTTCGGTAAAGACTCAATTTCTGAAGAATTCAAATGTATATCTGATTTTTTAGAGTCATTTGATCATTTGAGTGTTAGAGAAGAATCAGGGAAAAAGATACTAAATGAATTAGGTTATCATAATGTACATGTAACTTTAGATCCTGTATTTTTACTAGATATAAATGAGTATAATGGCATTTTAGCTGCTCCAAAATTTGAGAATTATATACTAATATACACATTAGAGAATAACGAGGAAGTAAATACATTAGCAAAAAAAATTGCTAAAGATAAAAGAATGAATATAGTCTCTATTGGAAGCTATCGGAATCAATATAATAGTGACATTCATATTCGAGATACCGGCCCAGAAGAGTTTTTGGGTCTTATTAGAAATTCTAGTTATGTTATTACTAACTCGTTTCATGCAATTGCATTCTCTATTATTTTTAATAAACAATTTTCTTATGTTCGACTTAGAAACAACAGGGGTACTAGGATTGAGAACTTGTTAAGACTTATTAGCTTAGAAGGAAAAATAGAACTTGATAGATTTTCAGAAGTAAATCAAATAGTAGATTATGACATGGTAAATCATAAAATAGATATATGTAAGCGAGAAGCTCAAGAGTATTTAATGGGAAGTATATTTAATAAGTAAATTGGGGGATGAAAATGGACTTTGTATTAGCGAGTGATAATAATTATTCTCAGCATTTAGCTGTGGCAATCTATTCAGTTTTTAAGCTTCATACTGAAATAGAGAAGGTAACGATTCATGTATTATCTAATCAAATAAGCGAATCAAATCTGCTTCTATTGGATACGATTTGTAAGAAGTTCAAAAATGGTGAACTTAGAATCTATGAAATGAATAATATACAGGATTTAATAGGTATAAATGTAAACACTGATCATTTAAGCATTGCAGCATATGCAAGATTATTCATACCCAAACTAATACCAAATGAAGTGAAAAAAGCACTATATCTAGATGTTGATGTATTAGTGAATAGAAGTTTGTATGATCTATTTACATTAGATTTAGGGGATAATTATATTGGTGCTGTAAGATCGATTTTTGATATAAATGAAAAGAGTTCTGATAAAGAAACAAATTTTTATATTAATTCAGGTGTGATAGTATTTGATTTGGATAAATGTAGAAAAGATAAGGTGTTTGAGAAATTTATTTCTTGCATAAATGGAAATGAAGGAAAACTTAAATTTCATGATCAAACTGTAATTAATGAGACACTGAATGGTTCAATAAAGGAGTTAGAACTTAAATACAATGTAATGACGCCAGTGATTATGTTAGATTATAATAAATTTTTAAAATTTTACAAAATTAAACAATACTATAATGAAAAGCAATACCAGGAAGCTAAAAATAATCCTGCAATTATTCATTTAACAAAATGGATAGTAGGTAGACCATGGGAAAAGGGATCTATACATCCATATAAAAGCCTCTATTTAGATTATCTAGGTAAAATTGAGACGAAAAACAAACAATTAATTGATGGAGTATCTAGACGACACTATGAAAATCAATTTTTTATAGCAAAAAATTTCCCGCCAATTGTATTAAAGATATGGAATAGACTCGTAATGCTTTTTTATAATAATTAAATATTTTGACAGGAATGATAATAAATGAGAAAAAATATATTTCTTATGGCGGCTTACCAAATAATTGCATTAGTATTACCATTGATAACACTTCCGTATGTTTCAAGAGTGTTAGGGCCAGAAGGGGTTGGGATATACGCTTATAGTAACTCGATAGTCAATTATTTTATGGTTTTTTCATTATTAGGAATACAACTTTATGGAAAAAGAGAAATAGCAAAAGTAAATAATAACAAAATAGAGAGAAGTAGAGTCTTTATAGAAATATATTGTATACAATTCGTTATGTCTACTATTATGAGTATTATTTATTTGATCTTTGTTTTTTTAACTCATTTTGAACTAAGAAGTATTTTTATCTTGCAGTTTGCTATGATGTTATCGGTTTTTTTGGATATAAGTTGGCTATATTTTGGATTAGAGAAATTTAAAATTACTGTTTTAAGAAATTTAGGCGTTAAATTGATATCAATTATTCTTATTTTTTCAATAGTTAAAACACATGATGATTTAGGTTGGTATGTTCTAATAATGTCAGCTTCTACATTTATCAGTCAAGGTTTTCTATGGCTAAATCTGAAGAAATATATTAGTTTTGTAAAAGTAGACTATAAATCTATAATAATAAGGTTTTTACCAATCACTAGTCTATTTATACCTGTTTTAGCAATTCAACTTTTCACAGTAATTGACAAAACAATGTTGGGCAGCTTGTCAAGTTTGGCAGAAGTTGGATTCTATGAGAATGCTAATAGGATTACAAGAGTACCAATTTCTGTTATTACGTCTGCAGGAGTTGTTATGCTTCCAAGAATGACACATCTTTACGAGACAGGGGATTATAAGTCTGCTTCAAAGTACATTGAGAAATCGGTTCTTTTAACTATGTTTATTGCAATAGCGTGTACTTCTGGGCTTATTGCAATATCTGATAAAATAGTACCCTTAGTTTTAGGAAGAGAGTTTCTTGCTTCTTCAAGTATTATTAAGATTCTTTCACCGATTTTAATTTTTATAGCATGGGGGAATGTTTTTAGAACTCAATATATATTACCAAGAGGATTGGACAGACTTTATACTAAGTCTGTTGTATTTGCCGCAATATTAAATGTATTTCTAAATCTGATTCTAATACCTCTCTATCAAGGTGTCGGGGCTGCAATTGCTTCTTTGTTTTCGGAAGGACTAATTTGTATTTATCAATCTATAATAATAGGAAAAGATTTTATGATGTCACGTTATTTTAGAGAGAGCTTAAAATATATTATAAGCGGTTTATTAATGATGTTTATAGTCACAAATCTCTCGGATATATTCCAAAATCAAATACCTAATATTATTTATCAGGTATTAGTAGGAGTTATAAGCTATTTTACTATTGCACTCTTTTTAGAACGTATTAGTGGTAAACCTCTTGTTTATAATGAACTTAAAACGCTTGCTACTAAGATAAGAAATAAATTCATTTAATAGTTAAATATATTTGATCCAAAATATATACAACACATAATATTTAATAAGTAGTATTAAATAAACTCATGACCATTAATTCAAATATTGAAAGAGGACATTAAATATGAATAAAGAAGAAGGTGATTATTTTTGAAAATAACTATCGCTGGAATAGGTTATGTTGGCCTGTCCAATGCCATACTTTTAGCACAACATAATGAGGTTATCGCTTTAGATATCATTAAAGAAAAAGTCGATATGATTAACAATAAAAAATCTCCAATTATAGATCCTGAGATTGAAGAGTATCTAGCTATGAAAGAGCTCAACTTGAGGGCAACAACGGATAGTTACGAAGCATATAAAGAAGCTGACTATGTCATCATTTCTACTCCTACAAACTACGATCCAGAAAAGAACTACTTCAATACTAGAACGGTTGAGGCGGTCATTGCGAATGTACTTTCGATAAATCCTGATGTTGTAATGGTTATTAAATCTACAGTACCAGTTGGATATACAGAAAAGGTAAGAGAAATGTTAGACACTGAGAATATTATCTTCTCGCCAGAGTTCTTACGAGAAGGAAAAGCACTTTATGATAACCTCTATCCATCAAGAATTGTGGTAGGAGAGCAATCTGAAAGAGCAAAAGTGTTTGCTGAACTTTTAGCTCAAGGAGCTATCAAGAAAGATATTCCAATTCTTTATACTGGTGCAACAGAAGCTGAAGCAATAAAATTATTCGCCAATACTTATCTTGCACTTCGTGTAGCGTACTTCAACGAACTTGATTCATATGCAGAAGTAAGAGGACTTAACACTAAGCAGATTATAGAAGGTGTTGGTCTAGATCCACGGATAGGGAGCCATTATAATAATCCTTCATTTGGTTACGGTGGATACTGTTTACCTAAAGATACAAAGCAGCTTTTAGCTAATTATGCAGATGTACCTCAGAACATTATGTCTGCCATAGTAGATGCAAACAGAACAAGAAAAGACCATATCTCTGATATGATTTTAAAGAGAAGTCCTAAAATTGTTGGAATCTATAGACTTACCATGAAGGTGGACTCTGACAACTTCAGACAATCTGCAATCCAGGGAGTCATGAAGCGTATTAAGGCTAAAGGTATCGAGGTTATTGTATATGAACCAGCACTTCATGAAGAAGAGTTCTACAATTCAAGAGTGATTAAAGACTTTGATGAATTTAAGAAAATCTCAGATATTATCGTAGCTAATAGACTATCAAATGAAATCAAAGATGTGGTAGATAAGGTCTACACAAGAGATTTATTTAGTAGAGATTAATCGCACCACTGTACCCAGCAACAGAACATTAACAACAAAATAACCAAGACGGGCATTTAAGTTTGGAATTATCATTGGTGAGGTTTGAATAAGTGGAGAAGAATTTACTTGTAAATTTATATTGATATAAACTAAAATTAAACATTGAAACTGTGATTACTCACTGTTATAATTAGTAGATGGTTTTAAATACATAATCGGAGAGTTAATAATGAACGAAAATCAAAATAACATACAATATTACGAAGACGAAATAGACTTAAAAGAACTTGTTATGGCCTTGTGGAAAAGGAAAAAGATGATAATAAGTCTTACTTTGGTTGTTGCAATATTTGCAGGATTGTTTAGCAAGTTTGTACTTTCACCTGTTTATGACACAAAACTAAACATAGTCATAAGCATGCCTGAAGCCTATACTACAAGGTATGGTGAATATAAACTTCCTATTACAACCAATGATCAGTACATAAAATTGATTACAAGTAATTATGTGTTGCTCAATACCATAAGGGATATGAAATATAATACAGATGAATTATCTATAGAGAAACTTAAAGAAAGAATAGCAATAGGAAGTACTGACACAAAGACAAATGTTGTACAAAACAGTTTTGAAGTGACTGTTTCTGCTGATAATCCTGAAGAGTCTTTAAAACTTGCACAAACATTATATGACAATTATGTTGAGTTTATGGATGTTATGACTAAGGAAAGGGCCATAAGCTATTTTATTAATGATTTTAGTATGGATATTAAGTCTCAGGAAAATCAACTGGATAGTGTTAAGGAAATATTAAAGAAAAATGAAGAATTGTTAGCTGCAACTCCTCAAATAATTGCTAAGGGTAATGCTAACCTGGAAATCCAGACACAGTTGACAACAAACAGTGATTATGTTGTTCCTGTTGATACGGTTAATCCAAACTATATTAAGATTGAAAATGATATAATTGGAAATAAGCAGACAATCAATAATATCGAAAATTCAATAAGGTTAAATAACAGGTATTTGGAAGAGTTAAACAATGAGAAAGATGCTTTAAATAAATATTTTGAAAACGGACAAGCAGAAAAGTTTGAATCCAGTGTAATAGGTGTTGTAGAAACCAGTGTGTATCTTCCTTCACCTCCTGTAGCACCAACTCAAAAAACAAGCCCAAGCAATGCTTTAAATACAATTATCGGAGCTGTTATAGGTGGAATGTTTGGAGTTATGGTTGCTTTGTTTAAGGAATATTGGTTTAAGGAAGAAGAAGCTAAGCACTAAGAAGTTTTAGAAAATATAAACAAAAAATAAACATGATTAATTCATGTTTATTTTAATATATACAGAATGCCAATGTTAGGAGCATAGTATGAAAAGGTTCATTGGAGAAATTCAAAAGCGTTTGATGATATTTGGACTTAGCAACAACTATATTTATAGTATATTGGGAGTAGTGGTCGGTATATTCTCAATGTATATAAACATTATTCCTGAAAACCTGCATGGTAATGCAAATACAATAGAAATATTAGTTATTGCATTCTCTATATTTTCGATTGCATATAAGTTTTATGTAGAAACACAGGAATTGGATGAACGAAATAATGAATTTTTTGAAATTGAAGTTAATAATTACAAGTCTAATGTACGTGATAAAATCATATTGCCATATGTTTACAGGGAGAATGGGTATAGCATTCAAGAGTTTAATAATGAAAGATTTGTAATGAGTGATGAAGTCAACAACTTAATTTATTCGGGCAAGTTTTCGTTGAATCTTGATTATTCAGGCAAGTTTATTTTATCAAAAGAAGTTAAAAGTATAGCTCCTTATGCACTAAATAAAGCATTTAAAGCAAAAAGTACAATATACAACAGCCAATTAATAGGATTAGCTGATGAAATATACCTTAACCATGATAATAAGATTAGGGTACAAAAGACAGATTACTTTCAAGGATTATGCACAAATGAAATGGTTTATACCAAGCTTAAAAGCGTTATAAACATTTATGATTCATTTGTTTTCAAAGGTGAAGATTTATTGTTAGATGAAAACGGAGAATTAATACAATTATGCGAAAGTCTGTGTTCAAACTATTTGGGCGGATCAACATTGGCAGTAACCAATGATAATTACATAATAATTAACAGTCAGTCAGCTAAGTCTGATGCAAACAGAGGCAGGCTGGCACCTTCCGGCTCTGGCTCAACAGACTTCAGGGATTTAAAAAAATTAATTAGAAAAAAGAAGGAATCAGATCAAACATTTCAGGAACTGGTGAAGATTACAATGGAAAGAGAACTCAGAGAAGAATGTGGGCTCCTTTTTAAAAATGTAAAAATGAAGTCAAAGGTGATTGGTTTTGCAAGACTTCTGGAAAGAGGCGGCAAACCGGATTTTTTTGGAATTACTTACATTAATATTAGACATGATAAAATCAAAAAATCGTTGAAGGAATATTTGGAGATTGGTGATTATAGAATAGTGACAATTCCCTTTAACAGCTATAGAGAAATACCTGATATATTGTTTGATTTAATCGATCAAGATAAAAATAAGATTTCGATACAAATACATATTATTGCTGTAATACTAAAATATTTTTATGATAATGGTTATGATTTGTTTAGTGATTTAGAATTTTAGTCAAAGTTTGTACGAGCCAACAGATGAACAAATTTGCAGATTACGAAGTGATAATGATTCAAGAGTAAATTCTGCTATTCAAAGTATTATTAAAATAGAAAACTTATTAGTCCAGGATGGAAAAACTTATATGGCAACATAATAACAAAAGATGTAAGTGCAAGCTTGCAGGACAAACGTTATCATCAAGCACTCTAGCTAAATGCTGAGTGCATAAATAAAAAATACAATGCAAAAAAGGGGGATTAACCATGAGTAAAAAAGATAGCAAACATGTAGTTCTATTGTTATTTGTTATTATCATTTTATTTTTAAATTGTTGTGAGGGGGAAAGTTTAGACAGTGCAAAGGATGACGTATATGTAGATGATTTACTCATTTCAAGGAATGACGGAAAGGTTATGCTTCTAAGCATAAATGATGAAGTGCTTAACGAATTTGACAATATAACTCCTATTTTAGCTAACGGATTGATACCTGTTAAAATAAAAGGATCTTGGGGTTATGCTAACAAACAAGGAGAAGTTGTTATAAATCCGGAGTATACAGATGTATCACCATTTTCAGGAAAAACAGCAGCGGTTAATGTAAAAGGAAAAATTGGTTTTATTGATCTAAAAGGCAATCTCATTGTAGAGCCGCAATATCAAGGAGTAGCAGGTTATAGTGAAGGTTTATGGACTGTAGGTAAAAATGGATTAGTGGGATTTGTTGATGAAAGCGGAAACGAGGTTATAAAGTGTCAATTCACAATATCAAATGATGCATTACCGCAAACATACAAATTTACAGAGGGTTTAGCTGCTGTGTATATTGATGATGGATATGCTTTAATAGATAAAAAAGGAAATATTGTTTCTGAAGATATTGTGGATTCTTTTGTTGCAGGAAGAAAACTATCTAATGATGGCATGATTAAATTTATTAAAGACGGCAAGTATGGGTTTATTAATGTAAGTGATGGTAAAACAGCCGTAAATGCATTGTATGATTATGCTGAGGATTTTTCAAACGGTCTAAGCTGTGTTGCATCAGAAGGCAAATGGGGATGTATCAATAAGGAAGGCAATTATGTAATTGAACCTGCCTTTGATTACATTGGCGGATTCTCAGAAGGAATGGCCTGTGTAATGATTGATGAAAAATATGGATTTATTGATGAAAGCGGAAAAATTATTATTGAGCCTATATACGAAGATGTTGATGATGGTTTTTCTGATGGATTAGCTTGTGTTAAGTCAGATGGTAAATATGGAGTAATTGATAAAGAAGGGAAATTTGTTATACAGCCAATATATGAAAGTGAAATAACATTTTCAGATGGAATGGGAATATTTTATGAAAATGATAAGGTCGGATTTATTGATGCACAAGGAAATATTATAATAAAACCTGAACTTGATCCAAACTATGTCAGAACTTTTTCTAACGGGTATGCTTATGTTAAATTAGAAGATGTTTGGCGCAGAATAAATAAAAAAGGTGAAATTGTAACAACATATGGTGATGAAAGTGTGGACATGGAGGTAAATAAAAGCTATTCTTCATTTATGACAACAATGAAAGATTTATTTGATGATGATTTGGATTTAGTATTTGGTTATGACGGATATGCAATTTTTTATGATTCTGACACCGGGTATAACGGTGGAATTATAAACAGGGATGGTGAAATCATAATAGAACCTAAATACAGTGTACTCGAACGAATAATTGACAATGAGGCATTGGATAAAATGTTAAAATTAGAATAATACATAGGTGACGGTTCTCGGTTGGCAATTATAAATAGTGCCTATTCCCTTTAACAGCTATAGAGAAATGCCTGATATATTGTTTGACTTAATCAATCAAGATACTTGTTAACCGTAAATTTAATATCATAGATTTGTTTGTGAAAATAATTTCATCGGAAGGTTCTTTAATGAACAAATGACTATTAGATAAATAATAGGGGGAAATATATGATGCTTATTACAGGTGGGGCGGGATACATAGGTTCGCATACAGTAAAATATTTTCTAGACCAAAATGAAGAAGTAATAGTTGTAGATAATTTACAAAGCGGTCATGAAAAGTCAGTTCAGGTTAAAAAATTTTATAAAATAGATATTAGAGATAAGGAAGCAGTAGATAAGGTCTTCAAAACTAATGATGTTGAAGCTGTAATACATTTTGCTGCAAGTTCGTTGGTGGGAGAAAGTATGGAGAAGCCATATGAATACTATCATAACAATGTATTCGGGATGATGTGCCTCCTTGATGTGATGAAAAAGAACAATGTAAATAAGATTGTATTTTCATCTTCAGCTGCTACTTATGGGGAATCTAAGCAAATACCTATTTTAGAGCATTATGAAACAAATCCTACAAATACTTATGGGGAAACCAAGCTTACCATGGAAAAAATGATGAAGTGGTTTGATAATGCTTATGGAATTAGATATGTATCATTGAGATATTTCAATGCAGCGGGAGCACATGAAAGTGGAATTATAGGAGAAGATCATAATCCAGAAACACACTTAATTCCGCTGGTTTTGCAGGTTCCACTGGGCAAACGTGATAAGATTTTTATTTATGGAGATGATTATCCCACAACAGATGGTACATGCATAAGAGATTACATTCATGTTATGGATTTAGCATCAGCTCACTTCCTTGCACTCGAGTACTTAAGAAAAGGAAACAAAAGCGATGTATTTAATCTTGGTAATGGTAATGGCTATTCTGTAAAAGAAGTTATTGATATGTCAAGAAAAGTTTCAGGACATCTAATTCCTGCCGAGATAAAGGAAAGAAGAGCCGGAGATCCGGCTATATTAATAGCCTCATACGATAAGGCTAAGAAAGTCTTGGGTTGGCGACCTAAATATGATTCCTTGGAAAAAATCATTATAGATGCATGGAATTGGCATAAAAATAATAATTAAATCTAAAATGTATTGTTTGAATAAATTCCACACTTTTATTTAATTGAAACAGGATATTGATGAATACATGAATTTTTATTAATTGAAATAGCTAGAAATGAAAAAGGCAAACTTAAGACGTGTCAATGCAAACGTAATCGGCACAATTCTCAACAAGGTGCCTGTTGCAAAGCACCACAAGTATTATTATAGCTATTATTAGCATTCGGGGGAGAATTAAATGATTGATATGCACAGCCATATTTTGTGGAAATAAAGAAACTATGAACTATGAGAACCGTTCCAATTTATTATATAAATGTTGTATACAGTTTATTATGGTGATATAATTTAGCATTAGAAAATAAGCCATAATGGCTAACGGAGGGCATGATGATTCAATCTCATTTAGGAGAAATTTATTCACTTTTTACAGCAATATTTTGGACTATAACTGCTATATGCTTTGAAATAGCTGGCAAGAAAATTGGTTCTTTGTCTGTAAATTACATAAGATTAATTATGGGGTTTATATTAATAAGTTTGTTCACAACATTTTCAAGAGGAATGATGCTGCCGGTGGATGCAACATTAAAGTCATGGCTGTATCTTAGTATTTCAGGACTCATTGGGTTTGTAATAGGAGACTTGTTTTTGTTTCAGGCTTATTTAGAAATTGGAGCAAGGACATCTATGCTTATTATGGCACTTGCACCTCCAATCACAGCATTGCTGGGGTTTGTAACAATGAGAGAATTGATATCTGTGTCCGATTTTGTCGGTATGTTTGTAACAATTTTTGGCATTGCGGTTGTTGTATTGGTTAAAAATCCGGAAGGCAATAATTTTAAATTTTCTCGTTCTATTAAGGGAATAGTCTACGCTTTAATCGGCGCGTTCGGTCAAGCGTTTGGATTAATATTCAGCAAAATAGGTATGGGAGATTATGACCCTTTTGCTGCAACACAAATTAGGATTATAGCCGGTATAGTAGGCTTTACTGTTGTAATTTTATTTATGAAGAAGTGGGACAAGTTAAAGGAAGATGTTAAGAATATGGATGCAACAAAGTATTTGTTCTGTGGTTCGTTGTTTGGTCCTTTCTTAGGGGTATCATTCAGTCTTCTGGCTATTCAATATACCACAACCGGAGTTTCTTCCACCATTACTTCAATAATACCGGTTCTTATTATTCCTCTGTCTATATTTGTATTAAAAGAAAAAGTATCTCCTAAAGAGATATTAGGTGCTGTCATATCTGTTATAGGGGTTACAATATTGTTTGTAATTTAAAAGGTTTCTAGTACTTGTACAAGGATTAACTTAATATATTATAAATGAAAGGGTGATTTTATGGCAATTATTGAACAAAATCTTTATGAACTTGGAATTGAGCTTCCGCCATTAAACAAACCGGTGGCTAATTATGTGGGAGTTCGAAAAACCGGAAATTTGCTTTATCTTTCTGGTACCGGACCTGTTGTAGAAGGAAAAATTCTGTATCATGGAAAGCTTGGTAAGGAACTTAACAAGGAAGATGGTTATTTGGCTGCAAGAATTTCTGCCATAAATATGCTTAGCATATTAAAAAATGAGCTGGGTGACTTGGACAAGGTTGAGAAGATAATAAGTCTGCAGGGTTTTGTGGCATGCAGTGACGAATTTTATGACCAGCCCTATGTAATCAATGGTGCATCTGATTTATTTGTTGAAGTGTTTGGTGAGGCTGGCAAACATACACGAGCAGCACTGGGAACTAATGTTCTTCCTTTTAATACTCCGGTTGAAATTTTAATGGTTGTTCAAATAAAGGAGTAGTTATGATAAAAAGAGATTATCAGTTAAAATACATGTCCTGGCCCCAGATTAAAAATAAAATTGACAGCGGATGTGATACTGTAATAATTGTTTTAGCATCCACGGAACAGCATGGTCTGCATTTGGCGGAATGCACTGATGAAATAATAGGTCTAGGATTTGCATGCGGTCTGGCTGAAAGACTAAAAAATGCCTTGGTAGCACCACCGATAATACCGGGATTATCAGAACATCATCTGGCTTTGCCTGGAAGCCTTTCATTGAAGAAAGATGTTTTCAGAGGAATAGCTAGAGATTATGTTGATTGTTACATAAGACATGGTTTTAAAAAGTTCATTTTTATATCCTCTCATGGAGGAAATATGCAGGAAACAAAGACAATTGTTGAAGAATTGCAAGCTGCACATCCTGATAAGCTTTTAAGAAATACACTTTCGTTAGAGTTTCTGATGAAGCTTTTTTCGTCATTTGAAAAGCAATACAATATGCCTGTTGGAAGCTGCGGCGGCCATGCATGTGCATTCGAGACTTCAGTGATGCTTTATCTGGAGCCGGAGCTGGTAAACATGGAAGAAGCCAAGGCAGGTTTTGTAGGAACACCCGACAAAGAATTTTTGGATAATATGTTTAAGTATGGAATAGTAGGAGTATCAGAAATTGGTGTCATTGGTGATCCAACTGTGGCAAATGCAGAACTGGGAGAAAAGTTTTTCAATGCAGTATTGGATGAGATGGAAAAGTGCTTAATATAATTAATAACTTCTTATGGATTCAATTGAACGCGTATTGTTTCTTTTCAAAAATGGGGTATAATAAGATGAGGTGATAAAATGCACACAAAAAAGATGATTGCACCCATTGTGATAACCATAGTTGTTGTATTGTACTTTATTGGATTTGTATTTTTATTTGCATTTGATGACAGCATGCCTTTGCTAATTAAAATATTGGGTCTTGCTATCCCTTTGCTGTTAGCGGGTGCTTGTGTATACGTTCTTGTTGAGCGAATTAAAGAAATAAGGAGTGGTGAGGAAGATGATATTAGTAAATACTGATTACATTACAGGAAAAGAGTTTGAAATGCTGGGCCTTGTTAAAGGAAGTACCATCCAGTCAAAAAACATCGGCCGTGATATTACCCAAGGTTTAAAGACTCTGATTGGGGGCGAACTAGTTGCATATAATGAAATGATGAATGATGCAAGAGCTATTGCAACAAAGCGTATGGTTGCTGAAGCAGAAGAGCTGCATGCAGACGCCGTTATCAATATCAGATATGCTTCTTCAGCAGTTATGCAGGGTGCAGCCGAAGTAATAGTTTATGGCACGGCGGTTAAATTTAAGTGAGAAACTTAAAATGATTTGGAACGCATATGCTGAATACGTTGGTTAAATTCACACTAAAACCAGGGGTAGAAATTTATGTGCGCGCAGCATCCGGATGCTCATTATAATGCAACTGATGATGGTGTGCATGCGAGATAGAAGTTTTTGGAATAAATGAAATAAAAAACAAGTAAATTGGACTAGACGTA
The DNA here is from genome assembly GCF_000309315.1 of Sedimentibacter sp. B4. Classification (NCBI taxonomy): domain Bacteria; kingdom Bacillati; phylum Bacillota; class Tissierellia; genus Sedimentibacter; species Sedimentibacter sp. B4. The sequence goes on along the minus strand of NZ_CANG01000959.1, from coordinate 61,337 downwards.
GGGGACTGTTCTTCCCGACCAACTAAGAAAAGCTGGTCAGAAAGAACAGTCCCCACTGGCAGAAACGGAAACCAAGGAGCTTCAAGAGAATTTTATGCCCTACAGAATATGTGGGCCAACCTAAAACAATTTATGTGGACATAACTTTTGGCTATGCTTTGCACGCCTCGGACTATACTATGGTATTTAGGCTGGATGATTACTTATCGCTATCCAAACACCAGGCAGGAAAATTCTGTGTTGAAGTGATAGAATTTACAACTGGAAGTCAATCTTTATGAAAAAAATCTAATAATTGATTTTAAATCATATTATCAGATTTTTTTATACCTTATTATAATGCACTTACGTATCAGTAGCTGTTGGAATGGCATGGCATTTTTGAATTGACCTAAATATGTATAAATTCAGAAGATAGGTTAAATTTTATCGATAATTTCTTATTACTAATTATTTTTTGAAATAAATAAACCTGTATAACCAAATGTTATAGCAAATATTACACTCATATAACACATAATAGCCCACGGTAAATATTCTAATGTTGATACGCCCAAGGTTGTTGCCATATATGTTCCGGCTATAGACCATGGAACTAATGGAACAACGCAAGTACCGGAGTCTTCTAATGTTCTGGATAAATTTTTAGGATGCAATCCTTTTTCTTTATATAATTCTCTAAACATCTCACCAGGGATTAATATAGCCAAATAAGAACTACCAGTTACGATGGCCATTAAAATACATGATAACGATGTAGATAGTATTAAGTCACCTGTTGATTTTACATATTTCATAATATTCTCAAGAATGACTTCCATAGAACCAGATTTACTAACAATACCAGCAAAAGCGAAAGTTGTTAGTATTAATAGAACAGTTCCCATCATACCTACCATACCGCCACGATTTAATAAAGTAGTAATTTCTTTAATGACATTTGCACTATCGAATCCAGTAGAATTAACCATAGAAACATTAAAACCATTTAAAATAGCTGTAAATACATTCTTTACTGAAAAGTTCTGTATTAGAATACCCAATAATGCAGCTACTGTAGAAGATAAAAGCATTATTGGAATTGTAGGTTTCTTCTTGTACGCACCATATAAAATTATTACAGGTGGTAACAGTAATAGTATATTCCAATTAAACATGATATCTAAAGTTGTGAGCATAATTAGGACCTTTTCAGGACTAGATATTGATGAATTTGAAGTATTAAGTCCGATTATTAAATATACTATAAGACCTAAAATTGTCCCTGCACCAGTTGTGTATAACATATGCTTTATATGTTCATATAGTTCACTACCGGCAGCCACAGGAGCAAGGATTGTTGTATCCGAAAATGGAGATAATTTATCACCGAAGACAGAGCCGGCTACAACTGCACCGGCAACAGGAGCTAGAGGTACATTAAGCGCAATAGCAATCCCCATTACAGCTACTCCAGCTGTACCGGCAGATCCAAATGAAGTTCCCGTAAAAGTAGATATAAGCGCTGTTACTAGAAAAGCCGTAGCTAATAAATATTTAGGATTAATAACTTGAATACCATAATAAATCATCATTGGAATAGTTCCGGAAACCATCCAAGAACCAATGAGTGCTCCAACACATATCATAACAAAAATTGAAGTTAAGGAACTATTAACTTTTTCACTAATACCATCCATCATGTCATTCCAAGTCAGTCCTAACCTCTTGCCAACCATAGCTGCGATAAAAGCTGCAATAAGTAGCAGTACTTGTATTGGTAACTTCATTTTACCATAACCAATTCCAAGAATAAGGAGCATTGAAAAAATAGGTATGATTGCTTCTTTAAAAGTAGGTTTTCTTTTTATATTCACACAAAACCCTCCCAATTTATATTTTAATTATATATATGAAAGTTTATTACAAAAAATGATTTAGTAATAATAATTAAAACACTAAATAAGATGGTATTAGTGGTATATATTATATAAATTAGCGGTAAGCATTATAATATATGCAATAAATAAATTACAAAGCGAGGTATAAATATGAAAGAAGAAAATAATGAAGTTAAATATTTTGTTGATAGTTTAAAACTAGAAGAAGATGTAAAACTAGAAGAATTTCATGAAGCTGTAAAAAGTGCCTACATGGATAGAACAACTCAAATTTTTTTTATTTGGAAAAAATTAAAAGAATTATATCCGGATATTGATGCAAATAAAGTTATAAGAGAAGGTTCTTGGGACTTCGGTTTATTTCAAGGAAATCAAATTGCAAAAAAATATGGTGCTGAAAATATAGGGCCAAAGGAAGCTATTATAGGTCAAACATCAAAAGGTGGCTGGCTAGTATTTCAACAAGAAATTACGGAATTTACTGACGACAAAGCAATTAAAGTCTTTCATAATTGTCCCCATGTTGAAGCACTGGAAAGATTAGGAGTTTCCAAAGAATTACAAAAAGAGTTTTGCAGAGATATGTTAGGTCATTGTGACTATGCGATTTGTTATCCTTTTCCAAATGTTGAAATAAGTTTTCCAACCACAGTTGCAGATGGTGAAGGTAATGGATGTGCTATGACAATAACGAGAATTAAAAATAAGGAAGAGCAAGGGTGCAGAAGATCATCTTTTTAGATGGGCTAATAACGTCCCGATTGACATGCATCGACCAAATAAAAGGCGGTTTTTCAACATTTTTGATGGCTGCCTTTAAAAATTTCCTTGCAAGTGTTATACTGTTGTGCTACTATTAATATAGTGGTATATACAAGTATACCACGCTATGAAAGGATAAAACCATATGAAAAACAATTCATATATTCCTCCGGTATATATTCAAATCAAGGATATTCTCATTGAAAAAATAAATTCCGGAGAGCTTAAGAGCGGTTGTCAGCTTCCATCTGAAAGAGATATAAGTAATACATACAACATAAGCAGAATGACTGCAAGGAATGCTTTAACTCAGCTTGTGGATTTGGGGTACGCTTACAGAGTAAAAGGCAAGGGTACTTTTGTGAGGCTTCCAAATTTTGAAAGAGACTTTGTTAAGCTCAGTGGTTTTTCGCAAATGCTTAGGTCCAAGGGTATCAAGCCAAGCAATAAGGTAGTGAAATCCGGCATAATTGAAGCAGATAAAAAAGTTGCTTCGCTGCTTGAAACTACAATCGGCACAAAGGTTTATGAAATAGTGCGTATAAGGTATGGAGACGATATACCTCTTGCCATGGAATATTCTTATTTGCCAGTGAGTCTTTTTGATAACCTACTTCAGTATGACTTTGAAAACAATTCCTTGTACAAGGTTATTGAAGAAGTGTACAACCATAAATTTAAATATTCCAAGCAGTGGATAAAAATAACTACTTTATATAAAAATGAAGCCAGAATGTTGGATGTTATTGAACATACACCTGCATTCTTGTTAGAATCGATTTCTTACGATATGGATGAAAGAGTAGTAGAAGCCACAAGGTCATTGAACATAGGAGACAGGACCACGTTTTACACAGAATTGTGGCCTAATGTTACAGTTTAAGTATAAATGCGGGATTTTTCAGTCTCCTTTACGGCAAGTGAGCTGCAGATAAATAAAAAGTACAAGTTTTAAAACAATAAAAAAGTTTAACGTTAAATTAAGAGGTGAAATATGTCTGATTCTGTTGTAACTTCAGTATTGCCTGATTCTATTGTGTCATTAATAGATGTTGAAAAAAGTTTCGGAAAAAACAAGGTTGTAAAAAACATGAATATTGAAATACAAGAAGGAGAATTCCTTACTCTTCTTGGACCTTCAGGATGTGGGAAAACCACAACACTTCGAATGATTGCTGGTTTTGAAGAAGCTTCTTGTGGAACTATCAAGGTTCAGGGAGTAAGTGTTGAAGATAAGGAACCTTTTGAAAGAGATGTAAATACAGTCTTTCAGAACTATGCACTTTTTCCGCACATGACGGTATTTGATAACATAGCTTATGGACTTAAAATCAGAAAAAGACCAAAAGATGAAATCACAAAAAGAGTTAATGAAATGCTGGATCTTGTCCAGCTAAAGGGATATGAAAACAGGAAGCCTGATGCGCTTTCGGGAGGTCAGAAACAAAGAGTTGCAATTGCAAGGGCTCTTATAAATAATCCTAAGGTATTACTCCTTGATGAACCCCTTGGAGCTCTTGACCTTAAGCTTAGAAAGCAGATGCAGGTGGAACTGAAAAGACTGCAGAAGAAACTTGGAATAACATTTGTATATGTAACTCATGACCAGGAAGAAGCTCTCACAATGAGTGACAGAATAGCAGTTATGAATGAAGGTATTATAGAACAGCTTGCTACACCCATAGAAATTTACAACAGGCCAATCACTAAATTTGTGGCAGGTTTCATTGGTGAATCCAATATTTTTGATGGAGAGGTAACAGGCTTAGTGGATGGAATACTAGATGTTAAAACTTCAGCCGGTACCATGAAAGTTAAAGGAGAAGGATTTCATGTGGGTGAAAGCCTCCATGTGTCCATTAGACCAGAGTATGTAAAGGTAAGTCCAGATCCTGTGGATGGTTTTAATCTAAATGGTACTATTAAAGATTTCACATACATGGGAACTGTTGTAAAAACATCTGTTGATTTGAAAGATAACACTGAAATAAAGTATTCCCGATTTGAGAAAGATGAAGATTTCCAAGAAGGAGATTCTATAAATATATACTGGAATCCGGAAAGAGCTGTTGCCATTAAGGCTTCGAAGTAGCGGAGGGCATATGAATAACAAAAATATTTTAAAGCGAAAAATGACTCTGCCTGCCTTAGCCATGGCAGGACCGGTTTCACTATGGATGATTTTATTTGTAACACTGCCTATGCTGTATATTATCTACATAAGCTTTATGTCAAGGGGAGTGTTTGGTGATGTTGTTTATGAATTTTCATTGGAAAGTTATGAGACATTGCTGGATGCCACATATTTTAAGGTAATAGTAAAATCCATAAAGGCGGCATTAATTACTACTGGGCTTTGTCTTCTCATAGGATATCCATTTGCATATTATATTGCAAAAAAACCAAAAGAAGTGGCTTCAAGGCTCATAATGCTCATAATGATTCCATTTTGGACAAACTCTCTCATGAGGCTCAACAGCTGGCTTTTATTGTTTCAGACAAGCGGACCTGTAAATAAGGTTCTTCTTAGCACAGGTTTCATAGATACACCAATGAGCTTTGTATATACTGATGGTCTTGTATTGGTTGGTATGATAACGACCATGCTTCCATTTGCTGTGCTTCCCATGTACAGCTCAATTGAAAAATTAAGCAATTCGCTTTTGGAAGCATCGGCGGATCTTGGTGCTTCAAGGCGTACCACATTTTTTAATATAACGCTACCGCTTACATTTCCGGGAATATTCTCATCAATAATACTGGTATTCATACCTTCTCTGGGAATATATACCGTAACTGACATGCTTGGGGGAGGAAAAGTATTATATATAGGAAATATTATAAAAAACCAGTTTGGGGCAATAAGAAACTGGCCTCTTGGAGCTGCTCTTTCAGTACTACTGATTGTTATAACAGGACTGCTCATTTTTATCTATACCAGATTTGCAAATATTGAAGACATGGAGGTGGTATAATGAGTATTTCAAAAAAACAAAAGAGAAAAAAATTTGAAGATACAATAGGAGCAATTTATTCAATTGCAATATATACCATACTTTATATTCCGGTAGTTGTGATGATGATATTTTCATTTAACAACCAGAGATACAACTATTACTGGAATGGCTTCACAACCCAGTGGTATTCAAAATTATTCACTAACTCTGCTGTAATCGGAAGTCTTTGGTATTCAATAGTAATTGCAGTATTGGCAACCGTAATTTCTGTTGCCATAGGCACAATTGGAGCATTGGGATTAAAAAAATATGAATTCAGAGGAAAGAAATTCATAAACAATATGCTGTACATACCTATAATAGTTCCTGAAATTGTTATGGCTGTTGCACTTCTTATTATATTTATGAAAATAGGACTTGCTCTAGGAATGGGAACCATATTAATAGGTCACTGCACATTCTGTATTCCTTATGCGGTAGTTACTATCAAAGGCCGTATAAGCGGTGATGGTTACAGCCTGGAGGAAGCATCCATGGATCTTGGAGCCAACAGAATTCAGACATTTTTAAATGTTACTCTTCCCAGCATTATGCCGGGAGTAATGAGTGCAGCTTTTCTGTCATTTACTCTTTCAATAGATGATGTTGTCATGAGTAATATGCTTGCAGGAGCAAAAAATTCAACATTGCCGGTTTTGATTCTCTCAATGAACAAGTCAGGGGTTACTCCTGATGTTAATGCACTCACCACAATCATGATTCTAGTCATTGTATTAGCAATGATTTTGAATAATTTAATTAAATATGCGTTGAAAAAACGCAACAAGGCGGAGGCAACAATATGAAAAAAATTATTTCCATTCTATTGACCATGGTTTTAATCATGGGGCTTTTTACAGGCTGTGGAGGAACTAAGACGGGTTCAACTGTAGAAAGCGGCAAGGCAGCTCCAAGCACAGAGCTGAATATTTATATGTGGCAGCAATACATATCAGACGATTTAATAGCAAAATTTGAAAAAGAAAACAATGCAAAAGTAAATTTGTCCTACATGAGTGACAATGCAGATGCTATTACAAAGCTAACGGCAGGCGGAGGACAAGAGTATGACCTTATAATGACATGTGATGCTTATATGGAATCACTTGTAGAAGGCGGATATGTTGAGAAGATAAACTTTGAAAACATACCTAATGCTTCAAACATCAATGAAGCATACTGGACTGCAAAAGAATACTGCGTACCATATCTTATGAACTATATTTATGTAGTTTATAACAAGGATACAAGCCCTGTTGAAATCAAAAGCTACAATGACCTTATAAACCCAGCATTGAAGGGACAAATAGCTACAATAGACGGAGCCAGAAACCTGTTTCCTATAGCACTTGTTGCCCTTGGATATGATCCTAACTCAACAGATGAAAAAGAAATAGCAGAAGCATATGAATGGCTTGTAAAATATAATGAAAATGTTGTAGCATACGGAAATGCTGAACAAAACCTAACAAACGGAACTGCATCTGTGGCATTTACGTATGATGGAAATGCTTCATGGGCTATGTCAGAGCTTGGAGATAAAAATAATCTTGTAATAGCTGATTTTGAAAAAGATCCGGTACAGCTTGGTTTTGACCTTTATGTAGTGCCAAAGGGAGCTAAGCATGTGGACCTTGCAGAAAAATTCTTAAACTACATCACAGATCCTAAAGTTATGGCTGCAAACCTGATAGAATATCCATATTCATGTCCAAATGATGCTGCAGTTGAAGCAGCTTCAGATGCGTACAAAAATGACCCTGCAAGAGATTTTGACTATAAACAAAATGTATTTTTCCAGGAAGATGTTGGGGAAGCAATTACAATATACAATGACTATTATCAAAAATTAAAAGTTGGGGAATAAATTAAAAGCTTAGGAGAACAAAGTAATGTTAAAATTTGACGAACAAAAACAGCTGGACAGCGTAAATGGTGCATTGGCTATTAGAGGTGAAATAGAATCTATTGTGGATGGAATATGTCAAAAAGGATATAAAAACATCTGTTGGCTTGGTATAGGCGGTACATATGCATCCTGCCTGCAGGCTGAAGTGCATATGAAGGAACAATCAGCAATAAACTTCTTTGTTGAAAACGCAGCAGAATACATAAAAACCGGAAACAAAAAGGTAGGAGAAGGCACAGTAGTAGTTATATCTTCTGTTACAGGAAGCACATCAGAAATGGTTGACGGAGTAAAAAAGGCTCAGGATGCCGGTGCCAAAGTAATTGGCTTTGTTGATTATCCAGATACTAAACTTGCCAAAATGGTAGATTATCTTATTTCATATCCTAAAAATGAGCAGCTCAAATTTTTCATGGTAGCTGACAGATTCATGTACAATGCAGGAGAATTTGATGAGTACCATGAGCTTTATGCTGAGCTTGATGGACATCTTGCCCGCGGTCTTGTAGAAGTTGAAAAAGCAGCCGATGAACTTGGCGAGAGCATAGCAAGAAAGCATATGAATGACAGCATACATTATTTTGTTGGAGCAGGAAATCAGTATGGAGCAACATACTCCTATGCAATGTGCTTCTGGGAAGAGCAGCACTGGATTAGAACAAAATCCATTCACAGTGCAGAATTTTTCCATGGAATGTTTGAAATCATTGACAGAGACACTGCTGTCACAGTATTCATAGGAGAAGATTCCCAAAGAGCACTCAGTGAAAGGGTTGCAAAATTTTTACCCAGAGTATGTGCGAACTATAATATAATTGATACAAAGAATTATGAAATGAAGGGGATAAGTGAAAAATTCAGAGGACATCTTTCTCATCTATTAATGAGAGCAATAACCACAAGAATAGATGTTCATATAGAAAAACTTAACTGTCATCCTATGGAAATAAGAAGGTACTACAGACAGCTTGATTATTAATAGCTGATTCTGCTAAATTAAAGATGCAGGCTGTTTCTAAATTTTGAAGCAGTCTGTTTTTTACAATGAACCTCTCTTTATGCAAGAAGAGCAATAGAAGATTTAAAAAAATTACAGAGAGTTGAGGAAATTATGGATAAAGAAATAAAAATAGCTGCAGTTGGGGACAACTGCATGGACGTTTATGACAGCACAGGCGAGGCTTTTCCCGGCGGAAATCCTGTTAATGTTGCTGTTTATGTGAAAAGGATGGGTGGAAACTCATCATACACAGGTGTTGTAGGAACTGATGAAAATGGCAAAATTATGATTGAAGCCATAAAAGCAAAAGGTGTAGACACATCACATATTAGAATATTAAATGGCAAGACTGCAGTAACACATGTTGAACTAAAAGATGGCGACAGAATATTAGGGGAGTATGAAGAAGGTGTTATGGCAGATTTCAAGCTAAGAGAAGAAGATATAGAATTTTTGTGCAGCCATGATCTTGTTGTAACCGGAATATGGGGAATGATTGAGTCAGAGCTTCATAAAATCAAGGGAAGAGGTGTACCTGTAGCCTTTGATTTTGCAGATAAAATCGACCATGAAATTACACACAAGGCTTTACCATTTGTTGATTACGCATTTTTTTCCTGTGACAGCAAGAGTAACGAAGAGTTGCATGAATTTATGAAGTTTGTTAAATCTAAAGGTCCCCGTGTTGTAGTTGTTACAAGAGGAGAAAGAGGCAGCATTGCTTATGATGGCAATGAATTCACTGAGTTTGGAATAGTAAAATGTGAAGTAGTAGACAGCATGGGAGCTGGGGACAGTTACATAGCGGGATTTCTTTTAGGTCTCCTGGAAGGAAAAACAATTTTAGAGTGCATGAAAAAAGGTGCCCAAAGCAGTGCTGAAACCATAGGCTACTACGGCGCTTGGTAGTGAAGGACAAGGGATGACAAGGACGGGGTTGTTGTCATCTCAAAGACTGCACTTCTACAGGATATGGTCGAAGGATTTCTCATTTCCTGTTATCGTATTATTGGCTGAAAATATACAACAATATTTTTTGAGATGGATTGACTTGGCATTCATTTCGTATTAAAATAGAAAGAAAATATTGCCATTTAATTCCATTATTTTGAGTTGAATTGTATGGAGCTTTCGACAGATAGTCAGACATTGGAAAATAAATTCCGTGTCTTTTTTTATACCTGAAATCATAACATTCATAGCAGTCACAATAATTACATACTTTAATAATGCAGATCATTGTTGAAAACCTTCGTAAGGTACATGCTTCATGCTTCTTTACTGTAAGAAAACGTTAACAAAATAATATGCACTTACAGGCAGATTTCATGCACAAGTTTAAGAGTTAATTTTCATATAGCATTATATTTTTAGTCAAATATATTTTCAAGAAGGAGGAGAATTATGACAAAAAATGCTAAAAGACGGATCAGCCTGATGCTGTGTGCATTAATGATTATAACGCTGATACCCATATCCTCTGTACCCGCAGCAGCGGAGGAAGTAACAGGTACTGCAGAAATGAACGCACTTAATGCATTGGGAATTGATACGGAGGAAGCACCGGAGGGCTTTGACCCTACCAGCACATCAAATCCCTATGGCAGGGACCATGTAACTGTCAACATGGTCAGCGAGGTTCTTTTAACCGGCTCAACAAAGGAAACGTTGGCAGCCACAACAACATCATCAACAATAACTGGTATTCCTAACAATGAAGATGATGATGCCACAATAACAACAACCACAGAAAGCACAATGACAACTTATTACATTAACTCTACATTGTACGGTGACGGTTATAAGACAAAGGGTGGAAATGTTGCAGGCATATTTGCAACCAACAAAAAAGAACTGATAAAAACCTCTATGGGTACTGAAGATGTGCAGAACATTACTATAGAAACAACGCATACAAGTCCTTCTGCAATAACAACCACAACATCATCTTCAATTACAGTATTGGAGCCGGTGGATCTTTCAGTTGTTGCAGCTTCATCTACAGCAAGAGGAAACTTCAATGGAAACGAAGATGGACAAGAGGCTCAGGTTGCTATGGTAAGTACAAACAAGCTTGCTCCTGACGGTGGACTGTATCTGTCATTTGGAGAGTACAGCGACAGTTTGGATTCAACATATGGATACTTCGGAGCACCAAAGGTAATACTCAGTCCTTCCCAGTACATAGGAAATGGAGGAGGAGACGGCCCTAAACCTATAAGTGAAGATTTTGCAAACAACCCATACTTAATGCAAAATTATCTGAAAGTGTCTGCAGGGGATTACGACAATGACGGAACAGATGAAGTTGCTGTTTTTGTACCGTCCAAAGGAAATTCTCGCATAGAAATCTACAAGCTTAAAACAAAGAGCCTAAGCTCCGACAGTCTTGAGTATTTCGGAAATCCTTTAAATTGGGAAGCTATTTGGACATATTCTCTCAGTGAGGTAGATTATGTGTCAAACATGGTATCCTTAACATCAGAAGACTTCAATGAGGATGGTGTTGATGACCTTGCAATAGCATGGGGATATTATTACGGTCCTAATGCCAAGAAAGGCGGAACTGCAGCTGTTCTTTTCGGTTCTGAAAGTTCAATGCTTCAGCATAGTACTACATTCCCGCTGAGATACGGAGATACTGATATAGTTCGTGCAGCCTTTACATATGGTGATGTAATAGGTGACGGCAGTGGCCAGTTGATTCTTGGAGGGCAGCTTAATTCTGACATAGAAATAAATAATCTGAACTCCAGATTTATTGCAGTCTATAATTGGGATGGCACATCTTTCAAGCAGACTATGGCCAACAACTACGATCTTTATGAAAAATCTACTTCAGGAGGTACAACCACATATAAATATGCTAATCTTGGTATAAGCGGCAGCTACAAGTTTTTGTCAAAGCCTTATTGTGTATCTAATATGGCAGTTATATCAAGAGGGCTGAGTGAACCGGCAATGTTGTATTTTGACAGCCTTCAGTTTACTTACGGTGATGACGGCCTTTCGCTTACAGGGGTTCTTGATCGAAAAACAGGTGCTTCAACGGATTTTGCTGAATATGGCGCTCAGTCAGGAGACATGATTGGTTTAGGATATGACACATTGTTCAACATGCAGTGTGAACTTCCTCAGATTAAGGCTATAGAACCTTCGAATTTTTTAGACTGGATACGCTACATATTATATGGAACTGTACACACTGTAGATGTGCCAGCCGCAACTTATTTCAATGCTATTGACTACAACAAAAGTTCAACTTTTACAAGCCGTCTAAATGTTGATCACTCCACATCACTGTGTCTTCCAAACACAGATTTAGACACATCAGTTCTTAAATATACAGGTGTCCACTATTTCAGGTATACAGATCCAAAGGTTTTGGCAGTTCTTGCTTCACCGCCATACTTCAAAGATCTTTTGGGAAGGGATGACTTATCAGGAAGCTATGGAGAGTCAGAAACATCTTATTCCAGCAGTGAAGGTGGATCAGATGGTGTCATAGGCCATGCTTCAATAAATGCCGGAGTATATGCCAGCATGGAACAGGATATTTCAGTATTTGGAGTTAAAATTGGATCGGTTGAGGCTGAGCTCGCTTTTCATGCTGAATTTACATGGGAAACAAAATATGCAACTGAGCTTAACCAGACTATTGAGTTCCAGACAACACCGGGAGAAGACACAGTAGCACTTTATTCCATACCAATGGAAATATATGAATATGAAGCAACTATGCTTGACAGTGAAACAGGCGAATTTGTAACTCAGGTAATGTCCGTCAATGTACCTCACATAGCAGCAGTTACTGTTATGCCAGTGGAAAAATACAATATGATTGCAGAGAACTTTAATATATTACAACCTGTTGACAAAACCATACTCAGCCATACACTTGGAGAACCTTCCAGTTATCCATCCAGCGCTGATGGCTACAATGATGCTGTAGTATATGACGGAGACTGGTCAGCTGTGGGATACACTTCTACCGAAGGTGGAACCAGTATTAAACAGGAAATTGAAATGACCTCTGAATGGGAAAACAGTTTTGAATTGTCAGTGGGCATGGATTACAAATCCGGTGCAGGACTGGGCGGTGTAGTAACCGGCTTCACCGTTGGCGGTGAAATAGGAGCAGGCTATGTCATGGTTTCTACAGAAGGAAGCACTTTCTCAGGATCATTGCAGAGCATGCCTTCGGAAGCCGAAGAATTTGGATACTACCATGTATGGAAGGTGTTCTACTACAAATATTCCAACGGAGAAGTGGAGTTTCCTGTAGTGTCATACCTTGTAACAGATGTTTCTGCCCCTTCACCTTTGCCAGAAGATTTCGAGCAGGATATTGAAAAAACAACTGATACACAAATAGCCTTAAGATGGAGCTACGATAAGGTTGTTTCAGGATTCCAGATTTACCGTTACTATGAATTCCCTGAAGGTTCGGGAAGCTATGAGCTCCCATTCGTAAGCATGAAGGACGGAGAGTATGACAGCAACACAGGCAAATGGTACTTTGAATTCATTGATTCGGGGCTGTCACCTTATTCAGATTACAGTTATCAGATACAGACTGTTCGTTCCTACGTTCCTGTTAGAAGCATCAAGAGCGAAGTGGAGACATTCAGAACAAAATCAGATGTGGGATATCCAGAGCTTTCTCTTTACAGCACAACCGATCCTGGATTCAATACTGCAGAAAATGAACGATCACTTAATATTTTCCCGGATTCTACAAATACAGTATACACCATAGTTGCCAACAGAGCTGATTATCCTGAGGGAGTCAACTATCAGTGGCAGAAGGTTGTAAACGGCAAATGGACAGATATTCTGGGCAAAAATTCAAGCTACATAACATTCTCAGGCTCAGGGGAATCAGATGAAGGTACCTACAGATGCAGAACCAATGTGATTTACTATGATTCTTCGAGAGGTGATAGATACTATATTTCCTCATATACAGAAAGCTTTAATGCTTTGTACAGCAAGAGAGAGCCCATAGTTTCCGATGTTGGAGGATTTACAGCAGGTGTGGATGCATCAAATATTCCTGTAATATCACTGACACTGGAATCAGCAAATATGAACCACCGTGCAGCTCCTACCGGAAATGTTGTATTTAATATTAACGGAGCAAATTATGCAAAGAGCTACACTGTCGAGCTTAAAACTAGTGAAACCAGATATTCTACAGCTGTTCTTGACGGAAGTATTAAAAATTCAGCAGGTTTATCCGTAGCAACAGCTCTTCCTGAAGGTGTATATGAAGTAACGGCCGATTACAGCGGAAGCAGGGTTTTTAAAACTCTTTCAGTAAAAGATGAAAAGGCAATACCAATGCTTGCAGGACAAGAAGGATACAGATTAGGTCTGACTAAGTCAGGTAAGGCAGAAACAACATTTATGTATGGTGATATAATTAATGGAGAATTGATACATTATACTAGAGTTGACGGAGCTACAAAGGGTAATGTGGTCTCTGATGGTATAAGCTTTAAAATAATGAAAAATGGAGAGAACGGAACATGGACAGATTTATGTGGTAACACAACAGGTTTATTTGACTCTCCGGCTGTAGGAAGCTACAGGATGCTTGCAATAGAAATTTTAAGCGGTGATATTCTGGCAACAAGAGAATTTACCGTAATGCAAAAACCAGTTGCAATTAAACTTTTTGGTGAAAAAACATCTGCTACAGGAGAAGTGGAACAGCATTTACCGGTACTTTCACTGGCTGAAGGTTCTTCACTTGCCTTTAGTGAAACATTGGCTGACTTGGGTTTGTACATTAGGTATACCAACACAGCAGGCAATGAAGTTACCATGGGCAATACAAGCTACAGCGTTACTTCAATTATTAACGGCAAAACAGTAACTCAGACTATTGCAATGAAAACTCCGCCTGGAAGCTACAAAGCAACGGGAGCTCCGGTTTCAAACCAGACAGATTTAGAAAAATCAACCTGTGCTAATTACAATATAACATTTGTGACTGACACATACATAATTACAGGCACAAAATATGAAGTTAAGCTTACTTCAATACCGGTGGAAGGACGAACAGCAGGAACACTAGAAATAATTTCTCCGCAGGTAGTATCATCAACTTATGGAGCAGGTACATCGCTGACAATTCTCGCAAGACCTTACAGCGGGTATGCAGTAAAACAATGGACAGCAAGAGTAATTTCAGAAGCAGGAAATACAGTGAAAACTCAAACAGGTGGCAATACATTCTCATATACAATGAAGGATGAGCCAATTGAAATTATAGTTGAGTATATGATTCCGGATAACACCCTCACAGTAAATGCGAGCCCTCCTGAAGGCGGAACAGTTACATGGAATGACAAATACTTTACAAATGGTGCAAAGGTATCAAAGAATGCCAACATAATATTTACAGCTGTGCCTACTGCAAATCTCTATCACTTTGTAAAATGGCAGAAGGTTTACGGCGGACTTACAACAGACATATTCGATCAAACTTACAGTTTTACCATGGGAGACTACCCTACAATGTTGTATGCCATCTTTGAACGAGACAGCTATAAATTGACATTGGGAGATAATCTGACAGCATATTACATGTATGACCATGACGAAAAAAGTAATACCCCGATGGAAAAGAAATATGTCAATAGCGGTGCTTTAGTGGTTGGAGATACACAGGTGACTGTTGAGCCAAAGGTTGGGTACCAGGTTAAGTCAAATGCCACATGGAAAAAAGATTATGTTGATACATTATCTACAGGCAGCAGCTATTCATTTATTATGCTGAAGGATACAAGAATTGATGTGGAAACAGAAAATCTGTCCTACAATGTTGGGTTCAAACTCACAGAACCTGCATTTGCAAATAATAAGGTATCAATAACAGTTAATGGAGCGAAAACACTTCCGGATAAACTGACTGGCATCGAGGGAGGCTCAAAACTTGTATTTTCAGCAGAGCCGGCCTACAAGTACATCTTCAAGGAATGGAGAGTTACTCTTTGGCCATCAACGCCGGAAGAAAAAACTACTGTTTATATTAACCCTGTGTTGAACATTGATGCATTGGGAGCAAATGTAAATGTTGAAGCTGTTTTCATTGACAATACAAAATATGTGATAAATGCAGAAGTTAATTCTGGCGGTACACACGGAAAACTATGCTACGTCCTTAACAACGGTTCTGAAAAGGATGTTTTGAACAATACAGTTGAAGTATATAAAGGTGATAGTTTGAAAATTATTGCTAAACCGGATGATACTTACATGGTTGATAAGTGGTATATAGACGGAGTTGTCTTGAACACACCTGAAAAAGAATACCTGATTGAAAACATAGACAAAGTTCATGAAATTAAGGTTGATTTTAAGTCCAAAGCATATTACAAGGTTGATTACGGGGTTAATGATCCTGCCATGGGACAGATAATCACTGCAACTTCAGACGGAATCAGCTTTGTTTCAGGAAATTCAGATTTGGGAGGAGGAAGTAAATTAATGTTCACAGCCAAGCCAGCTGACGGGTACAAAGTTGAAAGCTGGACTGTGAACAACAAAATTATTCAAAACAAATACGGTGGAAATCTTATTGAAAATGTACTGAGCTTTGCTCTGGGTGAAAATTCTTCCATAGTTGTAAATTTTGTTCCTATCACATATCATACAGTCACAAAGATAAGCCCTAATGCAGTAATAACAGAAAATTATAACTTCAAGACACCAGAGGGAAATCCATGGGATAAGGCAACGGGAACATTTATAGTTAATCCCGACAGCGGTTATCGCATAACTGGATTAAATGCAGCTGGCAGCACTGTGTCAGAGTTGATTCAGCCAGGGGATAAAAACGGAAGCTGGAACATGGTGATTGGTTCAATTACAAGTGATACAACAATCACAGCAGAAACAAAGAAAATTTATCAAATTACAGCTTTTGCAAACTACGGCACTATAAATTGCGTAAACAATGCAGTAGAGGGCGAAGTAATCACATTATCAGCAGCTCCGTCCAGCGGTTATAATTTCTCTGAATGGTCTGTTAGCTACATGTCAGGCACTGAGACAAAGAAAATTGATGTAACTGCCAATAAGTTTGTGATGGTTGCTGCAGACGTATCTGTATCAGCGGTCTTCGAAAAATCTTCTGACGGCTTCATGGGAGGTGGCGGAGGAGGTGCAGTGCTTCTGCCAAATGAAATACTCATTGAAGATTTACAGTTTGCAGGAGGAAAAGTGCTGGTGACTCTCACAGATGAAAAAAATATTATCTCTGAAGAAACAAACATAAAATTAATTGAGCTTAACAAAACACTCAGCATAGTAATTGAAGGTAATGGATTCAGGATAATAATTCCTAAAGGAGCTTTAACAGACGGCGATGATGTTAATGATATAGTGCCTGATGAAATGGCTATATCCGGATATGGATGGGTTGTTTCATATATTGACAGATTCGGCAGCAAAAAAGTTGTGCCATGGTCCATATTCAGCAACGGATTGTTTGCTTTCATAGCACCGGCAGGAGGCAAGTATGAGGTGATAAATAATATTCAGAGCTTTGGTGACATTTCAGGGCACTGGGGAGAAGAACAAATCAACTTCATTACATCTCATAATCTGTTCATGGGTACTGGAGAAAATAATTTCTCGCCGGATATGAAAATGAACCGTGCGATGCTTGTTACAGTACTTCACAGACTGGACGGACTGCAAAATAAAAGAGATGTAGTTTTCACTGATATCTCAGAAGAACAATGGTATTCAGATGCAGTTTCATGGGCAGCTTCCAATAATATAGTCAGCGGATACAGCGAAGGCATATTCGGTCCCCATGACAGCATAACTAGAGAACAACTGGCAACAATACTTTACAGATACGCGATATACTTAGGATTAGATACAAGCAGCAAAGGAAGCATAACAGATTTCAATGATCAAGATAAAATTTCCGGGTATGCTCTAGATCCTATGTCCTGGGCTGTGGAAAAGGGTTTGATTACAGGATTGCCAGGCAAACTTCTAAATCCTGGAGGAAATGCAACACGTGCAGAAGTTTCGGCAATACTCATGAGATTCATCGACATGGTATTGAAATAAGCAACTAAAAAAGGGCTGTCTCAAAGTGAGGCAGCCCCTTGTCACTTGCTAAATGTGGTATATGCTAGACATACCAAAAGTATTATGCCGCAGTAACCCTCACAGGATACAAATATTTTACCAGGTTGGAGAATCCGAACTGGCTTGCCAGAAGTGCAGCAACAGTTGTTACTGCAACAACAATTCTGCCATTGACAGGATTTTTTTGAATATCAGTGATGCGGGCTACAAATCCATATAGGGCACCAACTGAGGTTGTATAAACTTCTGCTGTAAGAACCAATGCGTATATTATTTGAGCAAAATATGAAATCTTGCCTGCCACATAAATCATGGGAACTTCGAGCCCTGCGATTTCACTGGCACTTCCTGACAAAGCAAAATAAATCATTACAGATCCCATACCAAGCCCTAAGCCGCCTAATATTGAGCCGTTTCGGATGGCTTTTTTATTTTGAGCTGATGCTCCAAGAGGGCCTAACACTGCAACTGAAAGAATAGTATTATAGGAAACGTACAACACGGCAGCCAAAAACCAATTGTTCATTAATCCGTATTCTCCTGTATTTATTGCTGCATGAGCAATGTCAGGAGAAGTGTTCATTATTGAAAAAACACTGGTGCCTATAACAGCTGCCAATAAAAACGGAACAACAAAACTTATAGAGTTTATAACACCGTTTATTCCTGTCAATACTGTTAATGCTGTAAGAACTGCCATTAATATATTGCCCATGACTCCTGGTAAATTTAGCTGCTGGGTAAATAATGCACCGGTTCCTGCTATCATTGCAGAAAATGATCCGAACAAGAATATGGTTATTATGTAATCAATTACTTTTCCAATTTGGTTCCCGCTTAAATATAAAATTATCTCAACATGAGAACGGGCGTTGAGCTTTTTACCTAAGTCCATAATAATATAACCATATACTATAAACATTACTGTTGAAATAAATAGTCCAACCAATCCCATTGCGCCGAATTTTGAAAAAAATTGAAGCAGTTCCTGACCGGTAGCAAATCCTGCTCCAACAACAGTCCCTATATATGTAGCTGCAACTTTTAAAGTTGATACACCTTTTTTATTCATCTCATCACATCCTAAACTTCATATAGTTAATTGTATAGTTAATTTAATGTTTTATTACTTAATCAGTAGGAGACGCATGAAACATACCTTGTCTTCAATAAAGCAACATAAGGTATAATATATGCATTTTATAAATACAAAATAGCAAAAGGTAAATTATACCATTTATATAAGTGCTTGATTTCACTGACTTTTATGTTATAATGTCATAAATGCCAATTAGCGGTTATAATTATTAAAATACAAATGCATGAATAAAACACGGAGGTGGTTACTTGAAAAAGGATGAAAACAAAAAAACGGAAGACAACTGCATAGATTCTCTTGATGAATTAGTTCATGAGGAAAAAGAACAACTGGATATGGAAGCGAAGCAGCTGGTGGAGAAAGTAGATACCGAAAGCAGAGTAAGGGACTATCATGGACCATGGAAAAATATTATCACTGTACTTTCAGTACTGTGGGTTGTATTCCAGCTATATTACACAACCATTGGTACCATTGAGGCCATAACCTTTAGGGCAATCCATGCAGCCATTTTGCTGGTGTTTTGCTTTTTACTTTACCCATCAGCCATGAAAGAAAATAGAAAGAGAAGCAAACCATCCATATTTGATTTTATATTGATAGGTCTTACATTTTTTGTGTTTACATATTTTGTTCTAAATTACAACAGAATAGCTTTGACCGGTGGATTTGTATCTGATTTTGAAAATATTATTGGTTTAATTGCAATCATTTTGGTTTTTTTTGCAGCAAAAAGAGCAACAGGAGGACTTGTTTGGCTTTCGGCAATATTTCTGGCATATAACTTTATTGGAAGAATGGTACCTGGAACCTTAGGGCACGGAGGATTTTCATTGCCCAGAATCATAGGACATATGTTTTGGGGCAGTCAGGGTATATTCGGCAGCGGAATAGGAGTTTCAGCAACATACATATTTGTATTTATTGTTTTTGGAGCATTCTTAAACTTAAGCGGGTTCAGCCGTCTGGCAAACAATATTTCACTTGCCATGGTTGGAAGATCTGCAGGAGGACCTGCAAAAGTATCTGTGGTAGTTTCCGGCCTAATGGGGATGATAAATGGCTCGGCTGTTGCCAATGTTGCAACCACTGGAATAATAACAATACCTATGATGAAGGATACAGGCTATAAGGCTGAGTTTGCGGGAGCAGTCGAAGCTGCAGCTTCAACAGGAGGACAGTTCCTTCCTCCTGTTATGGGAGCAGTTGCTTTCCTTATGGCTGAGTTCACAGGAGAATCATACTCAGTTGTTGCCATGGCAGCAGCTGTACCGGCTGTGCTGTACTACTTTGGAATGCTTATGGCAGTTCATTTTGAAGCAAAGAAACTTGGGCTTAAGGGCATAGACAAGGAAAATATCCCTAATGCACTAAAGGTTCTGAAAAATGACGGACACCTCATTGCACCGCTGGTATCGCTTCTAGCGTTTATGGGTATGGGATATACACCTTTATTCGCCTGTGTTGTATCAATATTTGTTACAGTAGGGGCAAGCTACTTGAGAAAGCATACCAGAATGGGCCTCAAGACTATAATTAAGGCTTGCGAAGACGGTGTCAGAGGGGTTATAAGCGTAGGTGTAAGCTGTGTTATCATAGGACTCATTGTAGGTACTGTATCACTTACGGGACTTGGACTTAAATTTGGTTATATA
Organism: Sedimentibacter sp. B4; assembly: GCF_000309315.1. Lineage (NCBI taxonomy): Bacteria > Bacillati > Bacillota > Tissierellia > Sedimentibacter > Sedimentibacter sp. B4. The sequence goes on along the minus strand of NZ_CANG01000959.1, from coordinate 40,919 downwards.
ATGCTCAGGGTTGTAGGACCGGGGGAACTTCTGAAGGCAGGGGTTATGGTTGCAATCATGAGTATAATACTAGGTATGGGTGTTCCGGGCATAGCTGCTTATGTAATAGTTACAGCTGTTGCTGTACCTGTCATGATTCAGGTTGGTTCACTGCCTATTCCGGCACATTTATTTTGTCTTATGTATGCATCTTTGTCAAATATAACACCTCCTGTGGCTATGTCTGTTTATGTGGCTTCAGGTATTGCAAAATCAGATTTTACCAAAACAGGAATTTTAGCTTGTATGGTGGGACTGTCCGGATTCCTTCTGCCTTTCTTTTTCTTGCTCAACCCCATTCTTCTATTGGGGGTAGCACCTGAAGGTACAGGAACATTCCAGATTGCAATTGCCATAATAGGAGCAGCAGTTGGGATAATATTCCTGTCTGCAGGAACTCAGGGCTGGTACTTAAGAAAAAGCGGTTATATTGAAAGAATTATTTTTATAGCAGTAGGGCTCTTGATGATTCATCCAGGCAGCGGTACAGATATTGTTGGTGCTGCCATGGTTGTTCTGATTACTCTTTATCAGCTATATACGAATAAAAATGACAAAAAAATTATATTTCAAGGAGAAGAGAAATGAAAAAATCAGTTGCATTAATTTTAACACTGGCTATGGTTCTTAGCCTTCTTGTGGGCTGCAGCAGCTCATCAGGTAAAGAAGAAAATGTCTACCTTAAATTTCCTACGGCGTCTACATCCGGGGCAATTTATCCCATAGGTGCAGCAATTGCTAACCTGTGGAGTGAAAAAATAGAAGGTTTAACTGTTTCAGCGGAAGCATCAAACGGCGGTGTACAGAATCTTGGACTTGTGGCAACAGGTGAAGCTCAGATAGGTGTTGCTGTAACCAGCATACTCAGCGATCAAAAAAACGGAAAAGGTGTATTTGAAGGCAAACAATACGAAGGAATGAGAATTCTTACAGCCCTTTATTCAAACTACAATCAGGTTGTTGTATCTGGAGATTCAGGTATTGAAACATTAAAAGATATTAAAGGAAAGGTTTTTGCACCAGGCGCACCTGGAAGTACACCAGAAGTTGAGACTAAAATCCATCTTTCAGCAGCAGGAGTTAATTATCCTGATGATTTTAATGCTCAGTTTGTAAGTTTTACTGAAGCTATTGACCTTATAAGAAACAAGCAGCTTGACGGCGCTTGGATTCAATCCGGTATCCCCACATCTGCAGTAACTGAAATTTGTGCGACTGCAGGAGGTAAACTCATATCACTGGATGAAGATGTTATAGAAAAGCTCACAAACGAATATCCATGGTACAACAGAGATATCATACCTGCTGGAACTTATGAGGGACAGACTGAGGATGTTGTGACAACAAGCATAGTTATTACAATATTTGTGGATGAGAGCGTGCCTGAAGATAAAGTATATGAAATGACAAAGGTGTTGTGGGAAAATATAGAATCCTTGAAAGGCACGCATAATGCAATCAAGAATATTAAGATTGAGGATGCTGTTAAAAACCTGGCTGACATTCCGTTACACGATGGAGCGGCAAGATATTACAAAGAAGCAGGCGTTTTAAAATAAATTTTATTCAGCAAGGGTGTGATGACATGAAGCAGCTGGTTTCTATAAAACACGGCTATGAACCGGCACAGATGGCATATGATGCCATTAAGAGAGTATTTGTTGACGATGCTAAGGGTAAAAAAATTCTTCTCAAGCCTAATGCAGGAAGAAAGGGGAAGGCCAATACAGCACTGTGCACATCTCCTGAAGTTATCAGGGGAGTTATACGCTTCTTTAAGGATCAGGATGCAGGTGAAATACTTGTTGGAGACGGTGCGCTCTGGGGTGTAGATGTCCATGAGGCTATGGAGATGGCTGGAATCACCAATGTTTGTATTGAGGAGAATGTTGACTTTGTAAACCTGGATGATTATCCTCCTGTTACCAAGGAAATTGAGAACGGGATAATGGTTGACAAACTGCGCTTCAGCTCATTGCCATTTCAAATGGATTATGTTGTATCAATACCCGTAATCAAAACTCATATGTATACCGGTGCGACCCTGGGAATCAAAAACATGAAAGGCTGCCTTTATCGTATGGAAAAAACAATTCTGCACAGGATTGATAAGCCCAATCCACAGCCAGAGAAGGGAAAGTGTCTTGATATAGGAATTGGTGACATGTCAACAGTGCTTCTTCCGGATTACGTGGTATTGGATGGTACTACTTGCATGGAGGGCTTTGGACCGGCAGTAGGAAACACAATAAATCTGGATCTGGTTGTCGCAAGCAAGGACCCTACAGCTGCAGACTACGTAGGAATGTCTCTGATGGGAATGGAACCTGCTTCAGTTTCTCATGTGAATATTGTTCAGGAAAGATGCGGCACGTCATCATATGAGGAAATTCTGGCAGAGCCTGAAGATTACCTTAAGTATTCAAAGAAGTTTCAAACTGCTGATATGACAAGACTTTCAAATCTCTATCCATATATTGATGTCATTGAGAAGGGTACATGCAGTGCCTGCAGTGCAACAATTATGGCTTTTATTAAAAATCATGGCAGCAAATTTGATGATAACAACAGACTTGTTTTAGCTACAGGGAAAGACCTGGAGGCTGAAGATCTTCTTAAGGAGTGTCTGGTGCTTGTTGGTAACTGTGCCGGTCAATCAGGAAACGGAATGCCATTTTGCAAGGGATGTCCGCCTGTTGGTTCAGGAATACTGAAGTTTATAGAAGAACAAAAAAATAATGATTAGGTTCTTTAACAGGGACAGGAGACTTTTCTATTTATGTTAATGACATATAGTCATCCTGAACGATAGTGAAGGATCTCATCTTTATTAAAAAAATGAGATTCTTCGAGCAAGCTCTCAGAATGACAGTGAACAAATGTATCGTTTTTCTGACAGAGGACGTTTCCTCTGTCTTTTTTATTTGTAGTTGATAATATATAAAAATATGTTATAATTAAAAACGCAAATTAAACTATCAAGAGAATTTTTTTTCGGAAAGTAGAAATGAAAGGAATACATACTTGAATACATTGAAATACACTGAAGCAAAAGAGAAATTTTTTTTCATAGATGTAAGGAGTCCTTCGGAATATGAGGATGATACAATAACAGGTGCCATAAATATACCCCTGATGAGTGACGAGGAACGAAAGCTTATAGGTACCACTTATGTCCAGGTTGGTAAGACAGAGGCCAAAAGGCTTGGAGTAAATCTCATTTCTCCAAAAATGCCTGAAATGTTTGAACAGGTAATAGACTTAAAATATAAGCACGGGCAGCTGGCAGCATTTTGTGCAAGGGGAGGATACAGAAGCACTTACTTTGCATCTGTGTTCAGTTCAATTGGCATACCCGTTTTCCAGTTAGAAGGCGGATATAAAAGTTATCGCAGCGAAGTTATTGAGGCACTTCCAAAACTCAACGACAATGTCAATTATATTATGCTTAATGGAAATACTGGTGTCGGTAAAACAAATATACTGCAAAGTCTAAGAAATCTCGGATGTTCAGTTTTGGACCTGGAGGGTGCTGCAAATCACAGGGGTTCCATGCTTGGAAGCATTGGTATAGGCAAATGCAATTCTCAAAAAAAATTTGAAACAAAGATTTATGACCAATTGATTAAAGCCGATGATAATTTCGTGTTTGTTGAAGCTGAGAGCCAAAAAATAGGAAGCGTATCAATACCAAAATTCATTTCTGATAAAATGAGAAATGGAATTCAGATTTTCATTGAAGCTGATATACAAGACAGGATAGAAAACCTGAAAAAAGATTATACCATAAGTGATGACTGGATTTCAGAATCAATAAGAGCCATGGACATGCTAAATAAATATATTTCCAAAGACAGACTGGAAACATTGAAGAATGAAATTTCTATGGGAAATTTTGATATTGTTGCAAGGGAACTCATGGAAAAATACTACGACCCAATGTACAATTTTAAGTCTGACAAAATTAACTATGCTGCCAAATTTAAAACAAGCACAGACAGTGACGCAACAGCCATGGAAATACTAAAATGGTACGAAAAGGACATAAAAACAAAACAATAGTCAAGGAAATTATGTATTTTATGAATATATAGACTAATAGTAGAAAAAATATGCGGAGAACAATTTGTCCGCATATTTTTTTTATAGTTGTAAATACTATACGAAGAAAAAAAGCAATTTAGAAAAATAATGCTTGATAATTATCAAACTATGTTTTATAATGAATTCGTTCACAGAACGTGTTCACTGAAAACAATTGGAGGAGTATTCATGAAAAAAATGAAGAGAGTATTAAGCATCATCCTGGTTGTTGCTATGGTATTTAGCATCGTTGGATGTGCGAAGACACAAACACCAGAAGAGCCAAAGGTTGAAGCAATATTCAAACCTGGAACTTATGAAGGAGAAGCTGATGGCTTCCATGGAAAAATTATAGCTAAAGTTACTGTTACTGAAACAGACATAACTGATATTACTGTAGAACATTCTGAAACTGCAGGTCTTGGGGACAAAGCAGTTGAAAAAATTGTTCTTGGAGTAAAAGAAACTGACTCACTTAACGTGCCAATGGTATCTGGTGCAACATATTCAAGCACTGGTATCCTGGCAGCAATTACAGCTGCATTGGAAAAAGCAGGTGCTGATATTGAAGCTTTGAAAAATAAAGAAGTTGAAGGCGCTAAAGCTGCAGAAGATGTTGAAAAAACAGCTGATGTTATAATAGTAGGTGCCGGCGGAGCAGGTCTTGCAGCAGCAGTAACAGCTCACCAGAACGGTGCTTCTGTAATAATTATTGAAAAGATGCCTCAGGTTGGAGGAAATACAATTATTTCCGGTTCAGCATTCAATTCAGCTGACCCTGACAGACAGGCAACTTTGGAAATGACTGATCTTGAAAAGAAGACTGTTGAAGGAATCATTGCTGCAGAGCAAACTGATCCAATAGTAAAAGAGTGGCAGGCAACATTGAAGACAGAATATGAAGCATATCTTTCTTCAGGAAAAACAACATTGTTTGACTCACCTACACTCCACAAACTTCAGACATACAACGGCGGAGATAAACAGGGTAAGCCTGAACTTATAAGCACATTTACTGACAACACACTTCCAGCTATAGAGTGGCTAGAAAGTCTGGGAATGGAATTCAAGGATTCTGTGTTTACAGTTCTTGGAGCACTTTGGAACAGATCACATAAACCTGTAAAACCGCTTGGAACAGGATATATTGAAACATACATGAATTACATTGAAGCTAACAAAAACGACATCGAAGTTATGGTTGATACAACTGCAAAAAGCTTCATAGTTGATAATGGCGCTGTTACTGGCGTTAATGCAGAATTCGGCGGAGCAAAAGTTACACTTCATGCAAACAAAGGTGTAATTCTTGCAGCAGGCGGTTTCGGTGCTAACGTAGATATGCGTGAAGAGTACAATACATTGTGGCCTTCACTGAAAGATGTTAAGACTACTAACCAATCAGGAGCTACTGGAGACGGTACTGTAATGGCAGAGGAAATTGGAGCATCATTGGTTGGAATGGAATATATTCAGCTTCTTCCAATGGGAGATCCTGTAACAGGAAGTCTTAGCGGAAACATTGAGCAAGGAGTTCAAAACCGTATATTTGTTAACAAAGAGGGAAACAGATTTGTTGACGAAGGAGCAAGAAGAGACGTTATGACTCAGGGTCTTATGGAACAAACTGATGCTTATATGTGGGTTATAGTTGACCAGCATTCATACCCAACTGGAGACACTAAGAACAACTTCAACGAAACAATTGACGATTTAGTTGCAGCTGGAAGAGCATTTAAGGGAAACACTCTTGAAGAACTTGCAGCACAAATCGGTGTTGACCCAGCAAACCTGGTAAACGCAGTTGATACATTCAACAAAGCAGTAGACGGAACAGTATCTGATGAATTCGGAAGAACATTGTTTGCTGATAAAATTGATACAGCTCCATTCTATGCAGGCGCTCGTGTACCAACAGTTCACCATACAATGGGCGGAGTTGAAATCACACCATCTGCACAGGTTTTAGATAAAGACGGCAACATCATAAAAGGACTTTACGCTGCAGGAGAAGTTACTGGAGGAATCCACGGAACTAACAGACTTGGCGGAAATGCATTGGCTGACATAGCTGTATTCGGAAGAATTGCAGGCGAAAGCGCAGCTTTAGCAAAATAATATCACTTGATACCCCCGGTTGCGGAGCACATGCTACGTGGCCGGGGTTTCTTATTATTGAAAAATTTAATGGTTTTTTGATTAAAATTTGTATTTTGGGGTATATAATATTATAGAAAAGCTGAATATTTGTTCAGTTTTTTTGCACGAAAAATCTTGGCTGATTATAATTTTTTTAAAAAGGAGATGTTAAATATGTCAGGATTAGTACCATTCAACAAAAGAAGAGATTTGCTGAATACAAACTTTGGAGATTTCAGCAATATGGTGGATGACTTTTTCAGTGAAGGCTTCCCATTTGGAAGAAATCTCGAAAAAGATACATTTAAGCTTGATGTTCAGGAAAAGGAAAATGAATATCTCGTTGAAGTAGAACTTCCAGGTGTTAAAAAAGAGGAAATAAACCTGGAATTAAACCAGGGAAGGCTTACAATTACTGTTAAAAAAGAAGAAAAGGTCGAAGAGGAAAAGAAAAATTACATCCACAGAGAAAGACGTTCAAGCTCAATGAGCAGAAGCGTATATTTGTCGGACACAAAGCCAGAGGGTGTAAAAGCAGCCCTCAATGATGGTGTCTTGACCGTTACAGTACCTAAAGAGGCTAAACAAAATATGTCAAACAAAATAAATATTGATTAATTGAAATGCGCTGAGATACCAGCGCATTTTTGTTTGTGTTTAAGAACATATTAGTGACTTTGTTACTGTTATATTTATTTGAACTGATATAATAAGCACATAAGAATTCAGCTGACATGATCAGCCATTATATAAGGAGACTATTATGCTTAATACAAATTTGAAACATTTGCAAACTGCCAGTGAACTGGAGAAAACTATAAAAGAAAATGAAAATGTAATGGTATGCTGCGGAAGAATGGGACCAATGTGCATTCCTGTTTATGGGGCTATGGAAAGAATTGAAGGAGATTATCCTGATGTGGCTTTTTATGACATGGAATTTGATAACCCTGAATCAAAAATAATCAGAAGCCTTCCGGAATGTAAGAATTTCAGAGGACTTCCATTCACTGTATATTACAAAAATGGCGAAGTTGTTGCTGCAACACCAAGCATTCAGACAAAAGATCAGATTACTGAAATTATAGAAAGAGAATTTATCGCAAAAGAAGAAAAAAAGAATGCTTAATTGAAAAATGATTTGAATGACATGGAAACGGGGTGTTGGCAAAAGGTGACAACAACCCCGTCCCCTTGTCACTAAATATATTTTTATGAAAACATTGACCTGCAATTGACTTATGCTGGAAATTCTAATATAATAAATTTGTTATTGAAGAGTAAATCTCTTATGGATATGGATTCAGCGTAAGGTTGCATTGCCGTAATCCGTTCTGAACGTTAAGTTTTGGGTGGATTTTTTTATGCCTTTAAATACATAGACATTAAATTGCTTCCGACGTATGACAGTTACAGACTATAACGGTATGCATATAATAATGTTATATTGAAAGGATAATTATGAAGGACTTATTAAAAAAAGAATATATTTTTACAAACAGAAATTTAATGCAGCTATTGTTTCCGCTTATAATTGAACAGTTTTTGGCTGTTGCCGTGGGAATGGCCGACTCAATCATGGTTGCAAGCGTAGGTGAAAGCGCAGTGTCTGCCGTGTCACTGGTAGATTCAGTAAACATTCTTCTTATCAATATCTTTGCAGCTTTAGCCACAGGAGGTGCTGTAGTTGCCGGACAATATCTTGGACAGAAAAACAGCGATAAATCCTGTGAGGCAGGAGAACAGCTGCTCGTATTTGTAACATTCATTTCACTCATTATAATGACAGTCATGTATGCAGGAAGAAATTTCATTCTTAATGTTGTTTTTGGTTCCATTGCTCCTGATGTTGCCTCTTATGCCAACACATACATGCTCATTGTTTTTGCAAGTATTCCATTTATAGCTCTCTACAACAGCGGCGCTGCATTGTTCAGAGCAATGGGAAATTCTAAAATTACAATGGTAACATCTATTATTATGAATGCAATTAACGTCATAGGAAATGCAGTCATGATTTACGGATTCCACAGGGAAGTTGAAGGCGTTGCCATACCAACTCTTGTTTCAAGAGCTGTGGCTGCAATATTGATTGTAGCTCTTCTTAGAAACGAAGAATTGGTTATTCATGTAAGCAGGAAATTCAAATATAAATATGATAAGAAAATGGTTCATGACATACTCCATATTGGTATTCCAAACGGTGTTGAAAACAGCATGTTCCAGCTTGGAAAAATATTGCTTTTGAGTGTTGTTGCGGGATTTGGAACAGCTTCAATCACAGCAAATGCCGTTGGGAACTCCGTGTCAAGTTTTGGAATACTTCCCGGAGCAGCAATCGGTCTTGGACTTATAACTGTTGTCAGCCAGTGCGTGGGAGCAGGAGATTATGAGCAAGTAAGGTATTACACTAAAAAGTTATTGACCTATGCTTATATTTCATTAATTGTATTAAATTTAAGCATTATACTGGCAACACCAGCCATATTGAAACTGTTTAACTTATCTGAAGAAACAGCTGCCATGGCAAAACAGGTAATTGTTTTTCACAGTGTGAATGCGTGTCTCATTTGGGCTTTGTCATTTACGCTGCCTAATACTCTAAGAGCCGCAAGTGATGCCCGTTACACTATGGTTGTGGGAGTTGGTTCCATGTGGACAACAAGAATAGGATTTGGAATATTTTTAGCCAAGTTTATGAACATGGGAATGTTTGGGGTATGGGTTGCCATGATTCTTGACTGGGTGGTAAGAAGTGCGTTCTTCTTGGCCCGCTACAGGGGAAACAAGTGGGAATCAAAGAAGGAAACACCAGAAGGGCATGCTGCTGATGAAGCAGCTTATGATACAATATAAATATAAGCAATCCTGAAGTATCAGGATTGTTTTTTTTGTGATTATTAATAAAGAGCATATGTTTTGAAATATTGACATATTTTGAAATTTCCATTAAACTTATGTGCATGGGACCGTTTACAGGTTTATGACAAATTACAAATACCGGGATTTTCCGTAAGCTGAAGGGGACATATGGGAAAAGAAGTTAATGTGAAATTAATAAAGCAGGAAATTGATGAAATTTATGAAATAATCGAAAAATTGAATATAAAAAGCGAAACAATGGATGCATTGCGACAGAAATTTGATAAAGTTGAAGAAACATATGATGATTTCATGGACAACTATTTAGACTTCATAGAAATAAGCGACCATTTATATGATGGAATTTACATATCAGACGGAACAGGAAGGACAATTTTTGTCAATGATGCCTATTCCCGATTTACGGGAATAACGAAGGATGAGGTTATAGGGAGAAATGTGCTTGACATTTCCCGTGAAGGCAAATTGTACAAGGGTGCTGTAACAATGGAGGTAATAAAGAGAAAAGAAATGGTCAACTCTCTTGGTAAAAGCCTTGTTAACGGCAAGGATCTTCTTGTTACAGGCTCTCCAATATTTGATGAACATGGGGAAGTCAAGCTTGTTGTAATAAACAACAGAGACATAAGCGACCTCAAGGAACTGGAGCTTAAAAATGCAGAGCTTCAAAATGACAAGCAAAGAGCAAATCAGGAAATAGAATTCTTAAGAAAGCAGCAAACTTCTAAAATAAAAATAGTTCATGAAGGCGAAAGCATGAAGGCGGTCATGGATATGGTGAACATGATAGCCCCTACAGATGTTACCGTACTCATAACTGGAGAATCAGGCACCGGCAAGGAAGTAATAGTGGATGAAATTTATTCAAGGAGCTTGAGAAAAAACAAGCCCCTTATAAAAGTAAATTGTGCAGCCATACCTGGAGAACTTCTGGAGTCAGAGCTTTTTGGATATGAGGGAGGAGCATTTACCGGTGCCAGAAAAACAGGTAAAATGGGAATGTTTGAACTGGCAAACGAAGGAACCATACTTCTTGATGAAATAGGCGAAATGAGCATGAAGCTACAGTCAAAGCTTTTGAGAGTTCTTCAGGGCAGAGAAATTGTAAGAATCGGTGGCAACAGCCCAATCAAGCTTGATATAAGGGTGATTGCTTCAACAAACAGGGATTTACATGAAGAAATAAAAGCAGGAAAGTTCAGGGAAGATTTGTTCTACAGACTTAATGTAGTTCCCATAAAACTTAAGCCTCTTAGAGAAAGAAAAGAGGAAATACAAAGCCTTTCCAATGAATTTTTAAGCAAGTACAACAAAAAATACAACAAATCCACTGAACTTGAAGAAGATGCCATGAAGCTTCTGGAAATGTACAAATGGCCTGGAAACATAAGAGAATTGGAAAATTTAATTGAGAGACTGGTTGTCATAAACAAGGACGGTTTAATCAGGTCTGACAGTCTGGCATCGCTGCTGGATATCGAGAAAAATGATGTCAAGCAATATATAACTAAAAACAAAGACGGAAAAACAAATCTTAAGGAAGCAGTCCGCAGTCTGGAACGAGAAATAATAGAAGATGTGATCAAGGAATGCGGATCTGTAAACAAGGCTGCAGCATTTCTTGGCCTTAGTCAGCCGGCTCTGTGGAAAAAGTGCAAAGTATTGAACATAAATGTTAATTAAATAATTAATGAAATTATTAAAAGAATAAGTTTGTCAGAGGAGGCTATAACAAAAGTTATTGATGATATAACTTTTGTTATAGTTTTATTTTAATGGAAAACGTTGCAAAGGCAGCGTGAATTTTAGATATTTGAATTTTATGAAAATAATTTAAATTATATTATAACTTTAGTTATAAGTTTGCGATATAAAAAGACTGTGTGAAGTAATGTTCTTAATTGTTGTAATTTCAATGATTAATAAGAATGTTAAAATGTTGGCACGACTCTTGCTTTATATATAGTCAAACAAATCAAGGAGGAATTAATGAAGACTATTATTACGGTTGCTCCAACAGGAGCCTGGCCAACAAAGGAAAACAACCCTAACTTGCCAATGACACCAAAAGAAATTGCCGAAGATGTTTATGAATGCTACAAAGCAGGGGCTGCTGTTGCACATCTTCACATGAGAGATGATGCAGGCAAAGGAACAATGAGTAAGGAAAAATTCCAGGAAACAGTGAAACTCATAAGAGAAAAATGCGACATAGTATTAAATCTCACAACATCAGGGGACTTAAACGCAACTGATGAAACAAGACAAGCTCATTTAAAGGCAATAAAGCCTGAACTTGCTTCTTATGACTGCGGTTCTATGAACTGGATGAACAACAGCCTGTTCATAAACCATCCTAAGTTCCTGGAGGAACTTGGAATGACAATGCAGGAAAACGGCGTAAAACCTGAAATAGAAATTTTTGATGCAGGCATGATCTACAATTCACTTTACTACCTTAAGCAAGGAGTATTAAAAGCACCGCTTCATTATCAGTTTGTGCTTGGAGCAGCAGGAGGAACAGCTGCTACAGTTGAAAACCTTGTGTATCTTAAAAATTTGATTCCTGAAGGATCAACATGGTCAGCTCTTGGCATAGGAAAAGGACATGTGCCCATAATGCTTGCTGCCATAGCAATGGGCGGACATGTTCGTGTAGGAATGGAAGACAACGTTCTGTTTGCTCCAAAAGTGCTTGCAGATTCTAATGCTCAGTTTGTAACAAGAGCAGCAAACATCATCAGAGAATCAGGCAATGAAGTTGCAACACCGGACGAAGCAAGAGAAATACTGGGACTTAAGAAGTAATATAATAAGTTTAGGGAAAATAAAGGGTAGCAATAATTGAGCAAAAAGAGAGGCATATAAATGATAAAAAAAATAGCTGTACTTGGTGCAGGAACCATGGGGCATGGCATTGCTGAAACATTCGCCATGTTCGGATACCCTGTCAATTTATTTGAAACAAGTGAAAAAATGAGAAATTCGGTAAAAGACATAATAAGAGCTGAACTGGATTTTGCAGCTGAAAACGGACTCATTGAAAAATCTGAAGTTAATGGAATCCTCGACAATATTACATTGTATGATGATTTGAAGTCAGCTGTTGAAGATGTTGATTATGTCATAGAAGCAACACCGGAAATCATAGAGCTTAAACAGAGCCTTTTCAAGGAAATTGACGGATACTGCAAAAAAGAAACAATTTTTGCAAGCAATACATCAAGTCTTGCTTTAAATGAAATGATGAAGACAGTATCAGAAGACAGAAAAGAAAAAATGATGGTTTGCCACTGGTACAATCCGGCTCATCTCATGCCGATTGCAGAGCTTTCATTCTTTGGAAACATGAAGGAAGAAACGTTCAAAGAGGTTGAAAAACTGTACAACAATGTAGGCAAACAAACGGTAAAAGTTTTAAAAGATGTTCCGGGTCTCGTGGCAAACAGAATACAGCAGGGCGTTGCCCGTGAAGTGTTCTCACTTATTGAGATGGGTGTCGCCCTGCCTGAAGACATTGACAAGGCGCTGAAGTTCGGACCGGCTTTTAGGTATGCTACTACAGGACAGCTGGAAGTTGCAGATATGGGCGGACTTGATATCTGGTGCACAGTGGGAGACAATCTTTTGTCTGTTATGGACAACAGAAAAGAAGCAAATCCTATATTGAGGCAGAAGGTTTCAGAAGGGAAACTGGGCCTTAAATCCGGCGAAGGATTTTTCGAGTATCCTGCTGACAAAATCAGCGACATAAAGAATGATTTTAATAAGAAATTGATAATTCAATTAAAAACATCAAAAAATTATATTTGATAAGGAGAAAAACATGTCAAAAGAAAGTTCTCAAACATTAGATAGAGGATCGTTTTTGTGGAGATTCAGCAAGAAATTTAATTTTGCAGCAGAAAATATCATACCTGACCCGTTGGTTTTTTGTCTTATATTAACAATACTGGTATTTGCAGCAGGAGTTATATTTACTGATTACGGCGTAATGGGAATGCTTACTTCATGGTATAACGGAATTTGGTCACAGATTGCATTTGCATTCCAGATGTCATTTATGGTTGTAACATGTGCAGTTACAGCAAGATCGAGACAAGTTAAAAGTGGACTTAAAAAATTTGCAAAATTAGTCAGCACTCCAACAGCAGCAGTTATATTGCTGATGGCATTCGGATACGCATCAAGTTTTCTGAACTGGGCTTTTTGTACAATAGTTACCCCAATATTGGCAATGCAGCTTACCAAAAATGTTAAAGGGCTGCATTTTCCAATGCTTATAGCAGCAGGATATTCAACAATGTGTCTGGGCCAGTGCCTTGGACCAAGCGCATCAGTATACGCTTTGCTTGCAGGAAAGGACCACTTCCTGGTGGACAAAATAGGAGTTCTCACTCAAAGCGTTACTACATACAATCCAATGAACGTAATAGTTTGGATTATACTTGCAGTAGGAACAATAATCCTTACATTAAAAACAATGCCGCCAAAAAGTGAAGTCGTGGAATATCAGGCCGCAGATGATGACGATGAAGTTGAAATTGAAGAACCAAAAAATACATTTGCTGACAAGATGAACGGAAGCAGAGTAATAATGACACTGATAGGTATAGCTGGACTTGTAAATATAGTTTTCACATTCATGAAAAATGGATTCCTTGGTTCATTAAGTCTTAACTTTGTAATATTCATATTCCTTACTGCAAACTTTTTGCTTTACAACACACCATCAAAATTCATAAATGCATACAGAGATAACTTAAGTCTTGCAACAGACGTTATGATTCAGTTCCCATTCTATGGAGGAATTTCTGGAATGATGGCTGATTCAGGTCTTGGACAGATAATAGTTGGCGGTCTATGCCAGCTGGCAACAGCTTATACATTGCCTGTATTTTCTTACTTATCTGCCTCAGTAGTAAATCTGTTCATACCATCTCAGGGTGGACAATGGATTGTTCAGGGACCAATAATCATGGATGCAGCTTTGAGACTTAATGCAAATGTTCCTCATGTTGTCAATGCCTTCGTATATGGTGATGAAGCAACAAACCTGCTTCAGCCTTTATATGTAATTCCAGCATTGTCAGTTGTTGGAATGAAACTGAAGGACGTTTGGGGTTACATGGCATTTATATGGCTGTTCTGGTGCATAGCAACAGTCTTAGGACTGCTCGTAGTACCTATGTTTGTTTAATACATTGTAATTCTCCCGCAAAAAAGCATCCGCATAATCGGATGCTTTTTATGTTTATCCTTGACTAAGACATAATAATTATATAGAATGACAGTGATGAAAACAATAAGGGAGTAAACATGAGGAAATTAAATGATATAAAAAAACAAAAGCACATAGCACTTATAGCTCATGACAACAAGAAGGTACAGCTTATTAACTGGATAAAGGAAAACAAGGATTTTCTTTCAACACATTTTCTCTGCGGCACGGGAACAACTGCACGTATGATTATAGAAGAAACATCTCTGCCTGTAAGAGCATTTGAGAGCGGCCCTTATGGAGGAGATCAGCAGATAGGTGCTGCCATAGTTGACGGAAAGATAGATTTTATGATTTTCTTCTGGGATCCTCTTTCTTCTCAGCCCCATGATCCAGATGTAAAAGCACTCTTAAGAATTGCTGTATTGTACGACATACCGGTTGCAATGAATGTTTCATCAGCAGACTTCCTATTGAAATCAAGTTATATGACGGAAGATTATATGAGAGAAAAATAAAATAAGAGATGACAAACCCCGGATGACAAGAACCCCGTCCCCTTGTCATGCGTCCCTTTGTCAAGTAAAAGGGGCTGTTACATTAGTGTTTATTCTCGTCATTCTGAGGGCTTTAGCCGAAGAATCTCATAACTTCAAAATATGAGATCCTTCGCTAGCTCAGGATGACATGAATGCTAATGTAAAAGTCCCTTTTTTATTTTAATAATGCTGCATTGCAACATTAAGACATAGCTACTGATCATCCTCGTTAATTACCAATACAGGACATGGGGCATCTGCTATGACTCTTTGAGTTATGGAGCCCACAAAGAATCTTCTTACTTTTGAATAACCTCTTCTGCTCATTATGATCAAATCTGTTTTATTTTCATCGGCATATTTTATTATTTCTTCATATGGAACGCCTGCAAGAACCTTTTTTTCAACTTTGACGCCTTCTGTATTGACAATTCCCTCAAATACATCAAGCATCTTTGTTTGGTTTTCCAAAAGCATTGCTGAAATCTGAGCGTGGTTTACAGGAAGGGTAACAACACCGTCTCCCATGTAGGCGAATTTTCCTCTCACATCTGCCACGCTTAAAAACACAATATCGCCTCCATACTTTCTTGCAATATGGACTGCCTTTATTGCAGCTTTTTCAGAAGCTGCGGACCCATCAACCGGAACAAGTATTTTATTCATAATTCCTCCTTTATGATAATTAATCATTTAATAATATAAAGAATTTATATTTATATGATTAATATACCACAAATAAAAAAATCTAAGCACAATTTTGCAATTGTTTTATATGCAACTAAATATAACAGGTTATTAAAGGTATTTTAATAAACGTCACATAATTCTATTTAAATTGACAATATTATTATAATTTGCTAATATTAACTTGCATAAATAATTCTTTACTTACATAATCTAACAAGGCATTATGGAGGTAATATATGAAAAAATTTGGTAGGACAATTTTAGTAGTTGCATTTGCTGTTGCAGTGTTGTCCTTGTCTGCATGCACATCAAAGGATAACCCTGCTGAGCCGGAAGGTATAGTACCTCCACAGGCTTGGGCAGAAAAATATCCGTCAATTGTCGCATCCTTCGAAAAAAATGCTGAAATGACAGCAACAAAATACGGCGGAAGCGAACCTTATTCTTATCTGGAAAAATACCAGTTTTTAAGTCTCTTTTATGAGGGATACGGATTTTCAAAACAATATGACAGAGCCAGAGGGCACGTCTACACATTAGAGGATGTTCTCGAAACTGACAGGCCTAAAAAGGGAGCAAGCTGCTTTGCATGCAAGACACCTGATTTTGTTGCACAGCTTAACAGCCAAGGTGTAGAATTCAACTCAATGGACTTTGAGGAAGCATCAAAGTATATGACAAACAGCATAACGTGCTATGACTGCCATATGGAGGAGCCGGGTGTAATAAACCTCACTCTCACACATTTGACTGACAAGCTGGAAAATGTTGACAGAGAGTATAAGGATACAACGCTTGTCTGTGCACAGTGCCATGTTGAATATTATCAGGACCCTGAAACCATAGCAATTACGCTGCCTTGGAACAACGGACTTGATGCCGACAGCATGATTGCATATTACGATGAACGTGGGTATTCCGACTGGGTTCATCCCCAGACAGGTACACCTCTTTTGAAAGCGCAGCATCCGGAATTTGAAACATACCAGACAGGTATACACGGAAATCTTTCGTGCGTGGATTGTCACATGGAAGAAACAGAAGAAAACGGAGAAACTGTAAAATCTCATCAGTGGACCAGCCCTCTTCTCACAAGCATGGAAGATACATGCATAAAGTGTCACGCTGGTGAATCAAAGGAAAGTCTGACTGCCAAGGTTGAAGCTATTCAAAAGCCTGTTTATGATAAAACTCTGGCTGTTGCAGACAATATCACAAAGCTTATAGAAGAACTTAGTAAAGTGGTTAAGGAAGGAACAAAGTCAGAGGAAGAACTTGATGCTGTAAGAAAGCTTCACAGGGAAGCACAGTTTAAATGGGATTTTGTGTTTGTTGAAAACGGCGAGGGGTTCCACAATCAGGAGCTTGCACACAAGCTTCTTGATGAAGCAAACCAGCTGGCCCTGGAAGGATTAGAACTGTTGAAGTAAATATAAGGGAGCTATTGATAAACCCTGACGCTGTCATCCTGAACGATAGTGAAGGATCTTATCTTTTTTGAAAACAGGAGATTCTTCAGGCTGCGCCCTCAGAATGACAACGTCGAAAATTACCTTGTTATCAACATTGGAGCTATTATTATAGCTCCTTTAATATAAGGAGATTAACTTGAGAAAAATCAATAAAATTTTAAGTATAATCAAGTCAATGAAATTGGGAGTAATTTTGCTGGTAATGCTTGGGGTTACATCTGTTGCAGGAACAATGATACCACAAAACGAAAGCGTACAGTTTTATGCGCAAAATTACGGCTCAAAATTTAATAATCTGTTGCAGCTTCTTGAACTTGACAATGTGTATTACTCATGGTGGTATGCATTTATTGTAACACTCTTGATAATTAATCTAACAACGTGCATAATAACAAGACTTCCAAGCGTTGTCAGGCATATGAAGTCTGTTCCTGATGGAAGAGGTGCACTTATAGAAAAAAATCTTTTGTTTGAAGTTGAGGCTGAAGGTGTTATAGAAAATCTTTCTGCCCATATGGGATTTAAAAAACTTAAAGAAATCGATGAAAATATATATGCTTCAAGGAAAAACAACATTGGATACATGGGCTCCTGGATGCTTCATCTTGGAATATTGCTGATTATAGTTTTCTTTGCTCTTGGAAACAGATTTGCATATGAGACAAATCTATACGGAGTGCCGGGAACAATGGGTCAGCTTGAAAACACAGATTTGTTCATGAAAATAAATTCATTTGATGTAAAGTTCAGAGATGACTTTACAGCAGAACAGTACATTACAAACATAGACATTATAAATAACAAACAAGAGGTGTTAAAAAGCGGAGATGTTTCTGTAAATTCACCTCTTCGTTACAACCACTACAGTTTTTATCAAAACAGCATGGGATATGCTGTGAACCTAAAGGTATATGAAGGAGAGGAAAAAATTCATGATGATGTTTTCTACCAGTCGGAAGTCTATGTAAGTGACGGCAAAAAGTTTGCAGTGCAGTTTATGAACTTTTATCCGGACATGGAGATGACGGGAGAAGGGCCCAAAACTATAACACCTTATTTTAACAATCCATACATGCTTTATGCTGTTTTTTATGAAGGATACATGGCAGACATGAATGTTGTTCCCTGCAACAGCAGCATAATTTACCGAGAGTTCAGTTTCACAGTTGAAAGACCTCAGGAATTTACTCTTATAAACATAAGGAAGGACCTGTTTACGCCATTTGCATTTTTAGGTGCATTGATATTAATAGCTGGAATAATGGTAACATTTTACCTTGTTCCCGTAACTCTGTATGCAGTAAAAACTAAGGAGACAGCTCTTTTTTACATATGTTCCAAAAAAAACAACGAAATGATAAAGATAAAGCTTTTGCTTAAATATGATGATTTCAAAAGGGGGGAACAATCAAATGGACTTGAATAGATATTCTTCAATAGAAAATATTTTTTTACTATAACAACAATAACTTATGTCATATCAATGATTCTGTATTTTATATTCTTTGTCTCGAAAAAGGACGTACTTGGGCGATGGGCAAGCGTGCTTCTTCTCATTGGCTTTGCTTTTCACACTGCATCATTTATTACAAGGGGAGTAGGGGCTGGAAGAGTTCCTCTTACAAATCAATACGAATTTGCTGTCAGTTTTGCATGGGGAATTTCACTGTGTTTCATAGTTGTAGAAAGAAGGTACAGCTTCAAGGCACTTGGAGCATTTGTTCTGCCTGTGGTGTTCATAATCATGGGCTATGCTGCAATGCAGAGCAAGGACATCAGACCGCTGATGCCGGCCCTTCAAAGTTCATGGCTTACAATCCATGTTTCTACTGCAGTAATAAGCTACGGTTCCTTTGGCGTTTCATTTGCTCTTTCCTGTATGTACATGTTGAAAAGTTATTTTAAGGGAGATTTTTACGAAAAACAGATACCAAGTCTTCAGAAGCTTGATTTCTTGACATACAGGGTTATAACATTCGGTTACTTATTTTTGACACTTGTTATAATAACCGGGGCCATATGGGCTGAAAGGGCATGGAGCAGGTACTGGGCATGGGATCCCAAAGAAACATGGTCACTGATAACATGGATTATTTATTCAGCATATCTACATGTTAGGCTCATGAAGGGATGGAAAGGAAAAAATGCTGCATTGTTTGCCATTGTGGGATTCATATGCGTAATTTTTACTTACATAGGAGTTAACACGCTTCTGCCGTCGGTACACAGTTATGTGAGATAATAATAAATAGCACCCAATCTAATGTTTCTACAATTGAGTGCTACTTATTTTATGTTTTCGGTTTCTTTTATGGTGGACTCACGCCTTTCCTGGTCTACTAACCCAACTTTTGCTTCATGATCTTCACTGATTCAACAAATATTTTTTATCCTTGATAAATTGACCTTTTATTATCTTACCATTCTAAATCTCTTTATAATACTTTTGAGATTTAACTTCTAAGCACTCATCCAAGTGCTTCATTTTTTAGATTTTCATATTCAATTGTAATTTTAAATCCTGCAATTTTATGTTGCCGGTTTAAAATTTGAAAATCAATTTCTTCAAGGTAATATTTACTGTTTCAGTTTAATCTGAGAAACTAGTTGTATTGTATATATACCACAGATTTATTTCTTTAAACATATATTAAAAGATTTTTTATAAAATATTATATAATTTAGGTTGATGACAAAGTGTATTTGTCGTTGTCATTCTGAGAGCTTGCTGGAAGAATCTCAAATAAACAGCACCCGTAATTTTCATTGTCTATATGAAAACGGGTGCTGTTTATTTTTGTCTTTTGTCATGTAATTTCCTTTCTTATGTCTATATAATAACACTTACTTCCAAATAATCAGTTTAATATCTTTTTCTTATGAATCGGAATTCTTAAACATCTTCTTTTATTTGGCTGCTAGTGGTAGTATATATATACCCGTAATATATTTCTTTAAACATATATTTTTTATTTTTTTGAAATATATTTTATGGATGAAAGACATATATTGACTTTAAATCAAAAGAGTACCATAATTGTATTTGGAATCGTAAAAGTCAGGGGGGATGAAAATTTTGCAACATTTTAGGGATTATTTTAATGATTACAGGGGTTTACCAAGGTCAATTTATTTCATATTTTTGTCAAGAATCATAAATTCTGTGGGAGCGTTTGTGGGTCCGCTTATAACATTGCTCTTAACTGATAAAATAGGCCTTTCAACCGCTGAGGCCGGTATATTTGTCACTATGTCAACTGCAGTGTTCGTACCTGCGTCTATGATAGGGGGATATTTATCAGACCGTTTTAACAGGAAAAACACATTGTGCCTGTTAACTCTTTTTCAGGCTTTAAGCTATCTTGCTTGTGGATTTCTTCAAATGTCAATGACAATTCCTTACCTGCTTTTGGCGGCCTCGTTTTTTTCCAGCGCAGCGCAGCCTGCAAGCAGTGCAATGGCGGCTGACTTGTCAGTGAAAAGCAACAGACAGGGTGCATTTTCGCTTCTTTATCTTGGAACAAACATTGGCTTTGCAGTAGGACCTTTGATTGCAGGATTTTTATACAAAAGTTATCTTCCGCTTTTGTTTATAGGGGATGCTGTAACTACAATAGTATCGGTCATAGTCATATTTCTTAATGTTCCGGAAACAAGACCGGAGTATGATATTGAGGAAGAAGTCAAATCAGAAGACTTAGAGCGTGCAGAGGAAGGTTCATCATTGCAGGTTCTTTTTAGAAGACCTCAAATATTGGTTTTCGGAATAATTTCAATGTTCTTATCATTTTCCTATTCACAGGTTCATTTCTCCCTTCCTCTTTACGCCAACGAGCTGTTTGGAGCAAATGACGGAGCCAGGGTTTTTGGCATGCTCATGAGCACAAATGGAGCGGTTGTTGTATTGATGACCATATTCATTATAGGCAAAACTAAAATGTTCGAGGCTTCAACAAATGTAGCTATGTCCGCTGTGTTCTGGGCTGTGGGACTCGGAATGCTTTATTATGTGTCATCGTTGGGAATGATGGTATTGTCCACTGTTCTCTGGACAATAGGAGAAATATTGAACGTTACAAATGTGGGTGTATATATTGCCAACAATTCTCCAAAATCCCACAGGGCAAGGTTCAACTCATTGTACTGGATAATTTCAGGAACAGGCCAGGCTATGGGCCCTACAATTATGGGAAAATATCTTCTCCATAACCCCATAAAAAATGTGTGGGCACTGACATTTTTCATAGCACTTGTATGCAGTGCAGCCATGTTTTTTTTCAGCATCAATGAAAAATCAAGAATCGGTAATTCAGTTGAAAAGCAATGATGTTTATATATCTCAGTTGTAAATTTATTTAAAGAACAGGAGCAGAAAATTGGAATCAGTTTACAAAAAAAGTATAACAGTGCAGTCAAGGGATTCAGACTTCAGCCAGAGGGTAAAATTAAGCGCATTATTTTCTTATTTTCAGGAAATGGCAACAGAACATGGACAAATCTTGGGAGTTGGAAGAAGCAGCATTCAAAAGCATGGAGTTATATGGGTGCTCATACGCTCAAGAGTTGAAGTTGAAAGATACCCCAAAATGAAAGAAGAAATATTTATAGAAACATGGCCTGAACAGCCAGGAAAAATTGAGTTTGAAAGAAATTTCATCGTACGGGATGTGGAAGGAATTATTATAGCACGTGCATTGACATCATGGGTCATCATTGACGTAGAAAACAGGAGATTGAGAAGAAGTAGTACGCTTGATGCGAAATTTCCTTATTTGGGAAGAGAAAAAGCAATAAACTGTGAACTTGGAAAAATCCAATCAAACAATCAGCTTAAATTATCATACAAAAAAGCTGTAAGATACAGTGATATTGACATAAACGAACATCTGAACAACTCAAAGTATGTGGATTACATAATGGATTGCTTCAGTCTGGATGAACACAAGGACTATCAAGTTCAATCTATTGAGGTTGATTATGTCCATGAAGCATTGCCGGGTGAAACAATTGAATTGTACACTGACATGTCAGATGCCGGACAAAACATCATTTACATAGAAGGCATAAATGAAAAAACCAACATGACAGTGTTCAAATCGCAAATAGAAATAAAAAAACTATAACAACATAAATTGAAAAACTTTACATTTTAGTTGTTGTTGTTGTTGTTGTTGTTGAATGGACAACACGTAGGGGAGGATCTCGTGTCCTCCCGTGTTAGAGTACAAACCATCTACATTTTGAATTTTGTCATGGAATTTAACTTTTAATCGCTTAATATTTTTTTCTTCCTCAGATATTCCTCTTCTGTCAGCTTACCCTTTGCAAATTCAATTTTTAATTCTTCAATAGAAGCATTGTAGGTATTTTTCATTGATGTATGTCTTGATTTTTTCATTATGAATATAACTGCAACTAATGTTACTATCAAAATAACACCCATAATTA
This sequence comes from Sedimentibacter sp. B4, assembly GCF_000309315.1. Taxonomy (NCBI): domain Bacteria; kingdom Bacillati; phylum Bacillota; class Tissierellia; genus Sedimentibacter; species Sedimentibacter sp. B4. Next base: position 18,405 of record NZ_CANG01000959.1, on the reverse strand, counting down.
ATGGCATGAACCATCCGCCGTAAAATCCGCTGCCTAATCCAAAGCAGCTTCCAAATCCTCTGAATCCTCTATAAAACATAGCGCACCTCTATTCCTGCAAGATTTTTTTCATTCTTTCAAAATCATCATCATTTATTTCACCCTTAACATATCTTTGTTTCAATACTTCCATGGAACTGTCCTGTTTTCTTGTATTTATGCTGAGTGTTTCATTATTTTTGTACATGTGATAAACTAACAACACTATAATTATCCAGATAAACATCATAATAATTACCTCCTTTTAAAATAAGTATAAACTTAAAATGTGTCGAAATTATGGCGGAACAATGTTATTTTTTGGAAAAATGAAGCAATCACTTTTGTTGTAAACAGATGCATTAAATGTTATAATTGGTTAATTACAATGAAAAATAACTAACAGGAGGCAACATGAATAAGCCTAAAGTATTAATAGCAAAAAAAATACCTTCATATGTTGAAGAATATATTGGAAAATACTGTGATTATGAAAACTATTGTCCTGAAGAAAATCAGGAAAAATTTCTTTTAGAAAAGCTATGTGACAAGGAAGGATTTCTTCAGTCAGGCATTAAAATTGACGATGAATTGCTAAAATCTGCTCCAAATCTCAAGGTTGTAAGCAATATTTCAGTGGGCTACAACAATTTTGACACAGATGCTATGAAAAAGAGAAACGTCATAGGAACTCATACACCAGGAGTATTAAACGACACAGTGGCGGATTTGATTTTTGCATTGATCCTATCTGCAGCAAGGAAGGTTCCACAGCTTGACAGGTACGTGAAGGGTGGAAACTGGGATGTAATAGATCACCCCTCAGTATTCGGCAAGGACGTCCACCACACAACACTTGGCATTATAGGAATGGGAAGAATAGGCCAAGATGTTGCCAAAAGAGCAAAGTACGGCTTTGATATGGAAGTTTTGTACTACAACAGAACCAGGAAATACGATGCAGAAAAAAATCTTGGAGTAAAATACGCTGAATTTGATTATGTGCTGGCAAACAGCGACTATATACTTGTAATGGTTCCTTTAAATGATGAAACATATCATTTGATTGATGAACCACAGTTCAATCTCATGAAAAAAGATGCAATTTTTATAAATGCTTCAAGAGGAGCAACAGTTAATGAAAAAGCTCTCATAAAAGCACTGACAAAAGGCAGTATTTTGGCAGCAGGGCTTGACGTCTATGAGCAGGAGCCATTAGACAAACATAATCCTCTTCTTGAGCTATCAAACGTAGTATTGCTTCCACACGTTGGCTCTGCAACAGAAAAAACAAGATGTGACATGGCCATGCTAGCAGCAGAAAACATGGTGAAGGCACTTGTTGGAGAGGTTCCTCCAAACATTGTTCCGGAACTTAAATAATATTGGTACTGAAAAATATAAAAGGAGGAGATTAATATAGGATATAAAAATAACATCATATTGATTGTCTTGCTTACAATACTGTCTGCAGCAATTTATTATGTTCAGTATCTCATATTTCATCAAACAGAAAACACTATATTTTACTTGCTGCAGGACCTGGCCTTTGTGCCCATACAGGTTGTGATGGTGACATTGATTATTAACAGGTTTTTAAATGTAATGGAAACCCGCAAGAAAATAAAAAAGATTAATGTAATAATAAGCACATTTTTTGTAGAAGCAGGCATATCTGTCATTTCAACAATTTCTCAGTTCAACCGCAACAATGATGAATTTTGCAGACATATAAAAGCTAACGAATTGAACAAGAAAAATGATTACAAACTTAAAAAATCAGTTAAGGAATTCAAATTTGATATTTATGCGGATCCTGCAAAACTTAATGAACTATATTCAATACTCAGAAAGTATAAGGATTATACATTGAACATGTTGGCAAATCCTAATTTGCTGGAGCACGATTCATTCACAGACATGCTGTGGGCCGTGTTTCATGTGGCAGATGAGCTTCAGACAAGAGGAGACTTTGATAGCCTAGACAAAAATGACATTGACCATCTTTCCAATGATATTTTGCGTGCATATAAAGCAATTGTTGTGGAATGGATTAATTATATGAGCTACCTTCATGACGAGTATCCGTTTTTATATGCGCTGGCAATAAAGAAAAACCCATTTGTTGCTGCTCATAATGAATAAACATAAAAATAAGAGGCATTCTTGTTGAAGAATGCCTTTGATGTATGAGTCTGCTGATTTTCTGCGGGTGGGTATTGCAGACACTGCAATAAAACTTAATATTTAATGAAAGTCTTATATAAAATCAAAGCAAATGTGGCCAGGTACAATATCCATACAAACACAATTTTTGACAGAAAAAAATCTGAAAAGTATGCTCCTAAGAGAATTCCCAAGCAAATTAGGGACACTTTCAAAATGCCGAAATCCCATACGGAATATTCTTTAGCGGAATTCAAAGCTCTTTTAATTAATTTTTTCATTTTATGACCTCCTCACCAGCATGATTAAATTTTCAAAACATCCTTAATCATATTTTAGTTTATGAATAAAATTAAGTCAAACAATTACTTAATTTTACAACATGTTTTTCATATTAAAAATCATGGATAATACATAAAAACATGAACAAAATATTCATAAATACAAAATAGAAGGTAACTAAATGAGTGCAATTGAAAGATCATATTCATATATTTACAAAAAATTAACCAGGGCAGTGAATCCTTTCAAGAAGAAAATAATTAAGACAGAGTGCATAGTGCACAAGTTCATTAACAACCAGTCACTTTTCATTTTGAAAAATGACGGGTATACTGAGGTCTACAACATCATGTCCAGCTATATTGAAGATATAAATGATGGTGCGGTTTGGGCAGATCAGGATTTTAAAAGCAGCAATCATTTTTACAATCCAAATACAAAAAAAGGGATGTACGGCAGCAGCAACGCTAAAAGAGAGTGCATTGCATATTACAAGAGGGCACTTATGGAGTATTTTTCTGGTGATATAAAAACATCCATGTTTTATCTGGGAGCCGCATGTCATTTGATACAGGATTTGACCATTCCCCAGCATGCAAATGTAGAGCTTTTGAACAGCCACAGAAGGTATGAAAACTGGGTTATAAAAATGCACAATGTTCATAAGAAGTTCAAAGTGTATGATTCTGGCATATATCTTGATTCAATTACTGCTTATGTTGAGCTGAACAGCAAAAATGCTGTTGCAACATACAACATGTACACGGATATTACAAACGAACATCTCAGGTTTTTCAAAATAACATCAAACATACTTGTTATGGCACAAAAAACCACAGCAGGGCTCATGTGCAACTTTTTTTATGACATTAAGAGGATAAAGGCATTGAAGGAAGTAAGGAAAAAATAATTACTTTCCTTTTTTGAGATTAATTAAACTTTCTATTCTGAAGGAATCCATCAGGCACTGTACAACATTGTGATTGTCTAGGTCAAGCCCTGTGAGTTCCTCTATTTTTTTTATTCTGTAATTAAGTGTGTTTCTGTGTATGAAAAGCTGTTCTGCAGCAAGAGTTGCATTTTTACTGCACTCCAGGTATTTTTTTAGTGTTTCGTGAAGTCCGATATCATAATTGTAAATTATTTTTAATGCCGGGTGACAATAGTTTTCAAGCATTGTTTCTCCCGAACAATTAAGCAGCATGTCATAACAGGAAAAATCAGTGTAGTCGTGAACATGGATGCCAGTGTTGAAATAACGGGACTGCTTTATGCAGGTGACAGCCTGGTAAAAATGTCTGCTGAACTGGTTGATGTCTTCAAATTTCCATGAAATACCCACATTTATATTTTCCTCTGAGGCCAGAACTTTCAACCTTTCTTTTTGTTCGTATGAAACATCATGCACCAGGACACCTATGTAACTTTTGTACAACACTGAAAACCCATCCGGAAACAACCGCTCAAAGTCAGTTCGCAAAGTAAATTTCAGGTAACGGTTTTTGTTGTTGAATGAAAACTGGGCAACAATAACCTGCATTGTTTTTGGAAAACTTACCTTTGACATGTTCAGCATTTCAGATTTGTTTATTTCTCTTTCATCAAGCATGTTGTAAAGTATTGAGCTGTGAAGAGAATTGTACATTCCCTTTGATGAGTCGTAGCTGAAGGATTCAAACAATATTTCTCCAACAAGAGGAAGAACTTTGTAATGAAGAGTCTTTATTTTTGTATGATGTTCAATCATTATTAATGAACCTGTTATGTGTCCTTCTGAAATGATGCGTGCAACCAGCTTAGGCTGTTTGTCTCCGGGCAGAACAATAAGCTGGGAGTCTCTTCCTTGTTTGTCCCATTCCTTCATTTGCTTGTTAATCCTTACTTTTTGCATGAATTCGTATGAAAGAAAACCTCTCTCTACATTTTCAGCCCACAAAGGGTCCATTATTTCATATTTTGTTGCATGAGCCAGAACTTTTTTTGCTCCATCAGTCAGTATAATGGCGTTTCCCAGTAAGTCTGCTGCCATGTTCATTAAATGTGTGAGGTTTTTTTTGGCAAGGACTGCCTGAGTGAGTTCAAACAGTGCTGCTTCAAAGCGAAGTTCTTCAAAGATTAAATCTCTTGCAAAGTTATAAACAGCTGTTACATCATTTTTGCTGATGTGAGAAATGCTGCTTCCTTCCGGCAGCACGAGATTTTCGTCGCAGCTTATGAGCATTATGGGTGTTTTGGGTTTTATTTTTAATCTTTTTAATGTTCCCACGTACAGAATTTTTTCATCCCACTGTGTGTCTTTTTCTATGAGCTTTACATCAGATATTTTTGCATTATAAAAGTTAATTGAATTTTCTATAGTGAATTGCTCCTGTATAAGCTTTATCATTTCAATATAGCGCATAACACACCTCATGAATACGTATTCTTCTCATATTATACCTCATATTGAGATTAATTGCACATTAAATTGATTAAAGCATTCTATATTTTGTGCATTGTGCACAACTTAACCATGGATTTTTTGAACAGTGTATACATTTAAAGGTAAATGAAAAATTGTTATAATTAATTAACACTGATAATGTAAAAGGAAAGGAGTAAGTATGATTACATCTTATGAAATTTTTGTTCCAATCCTAATGGGAAGCGGGGCAGCTTTGCGAACAGGTCTTAAAGTTAAGCAAATGGGACTTAAAAAAGTACTGCTTGTTTATGACAAGGGATTAAAGGATGTGGGAATTGCTGACACCATAGCTGAAAGTCTTAAAAATGCCGGTATTGAAATCGTTGTCTACGACAAAGTGCTGCCGGATCCTCCTGATACAATGGTTGAAGAAGGAGCTGTAATGGCACGCAGTGAAAAGATTGACGGAATAGTGGCTGTAGGCGGAGGAAGCTCCATGGATACGGCAAAGGGAATAAATGTACTGATGAACAACGAACCTCCTATAATGCAATATTTCGGCGTTCAGAAGAATTTGAAACCGGGAGTTCCAATGGTGTTCATACCAACTACTAGCGGAACAGGAAGCGAAGTAACAAACATGTGTGTAATTTCATGCACATCAAGGGGAAACAAAGACAGCGTCGTAAGTCCGGTATGTGTTGCAACGCTTGCCATAGTAGATCCGGATCTCACTATGGGCCTTCCTCCAAAGATGACCGCAACAACGGGTGTTGATGCTCTTGCTCATGCGGTTGAATCCATTACGGGGGCACAGGCAAATCCTCTTTCTGATGCTCTTGCAAGAGATGCCATAAGAACTATCGCAAAGTATCTTCCGGTTGCTTGTCATGATGGTTCAAACATTGAGGCCAGAGAACAGATGATTCTTGCATCTACATTTGCCGGAATGGCATTCACAAACGGTCTTGTCCATCTGGGACATTCCATTGGCCACACACTTGGAGCAAAATTCCACATTCCTCACGGAATAGGCTGTGCCATAGCACTGCCGGAAGTTATTGAATACACATCAAGGACTGAATATAAAAAAGTCAGAATGATATGCGAATGTCTGGGTGCTGATGTTAAAGAAGATGCATCTCCTGAAGAAATTGGTGCAGAGGCAAAAAAAGCGCTGCGCGCATTGATAAAGACTGTTGGGATTCCAAATCTCAAAGAACTTGGAATATCACTTGAGGATGTTTTGAAAGTTGCTCCTTTAGTGACACAAGATACAGGATTTGCATTGGTGCCGTACAGAATAACTGCTGCAAGAGTTGCTGAAATGCTTAAGTCAGCTTACGATGCATAATAAGGAGGGTAATATGTGGTCAAAATTAGTAGTGGACATGAAAAATTTGTCTGTAAGTAAAGTTCCTTTTGATAAAGAATTTGACGGGCTTGGGGGAAGGTCGCTCATTGCCCAGTACATGATAAAAAATGTTCCTCCCACCTGCAATCCTCTGGGAAGGGAAAATCAACTCATAGTATGCACGTCCATTTTTGCTGGAACAAAAGTTACAACTGCTCATCGATTGTCAATAGGAGGAAAAAGCCCATTGACAGGAGGAATCAAGGAAAGCAATTCCGGAGGCTTTGCTGCATATCAGCTGGCAGGACAGGGAATTAAAATGATTGCTGTAAAAGATTTGCCGGAACAGGAAGGACTGTGGATGCTTTACGTTGACCAAAATGGAAATGCTTCGCTGGAAGATGCTTCTGTCTACAGAAACTTAAACAATTATGACTTTGTAGATAAAATCCGCGAAAAGTACGGCGACAAAATAGCAACCATATCCATCGGAAATGCCGGTGAAAGACTTTATAAAAGTGCCTCTTTGCAGATTTCTGAATTCAGCTCCGGCCATCCAAGCCGTGCTGCTGCAAGAGGAGGACTGGGAGCCCTCATGGGAAGCAAAAGGCTTAAGGCTATTGTAATCGATAATCCCCTCGAAAGATACAAGGTTGAATATGCAGATGAAGAAAAATTTGAAGAACTTACAAGAGAGTTCAATAGGCTTGTGGCTTCTGGGGCTCAAAAGGATCCTTTCCACAACATAGGAACAATTTCAACCATTGAAGCAACAGCAAACAACGGTATTTTACCTGTTGATAACTTCTCCGGAAAGTTTTTTTCTGACTACAGTGAAGTGGGAGCCGCCAAATTTATGACAAATCTTGCATCCAGGGGAGGAAAAAATAAAATTTCATGCCAGCCGGGATGTGTTGTTCAATGCTCAAACTGCTACAACGACAAGGATGGAAAATACCTCACATCTGGTTTTGAATATGAAACAATTGCAATAATGGGGCCTAACTGTCACATAAGCGACTTAGATGCCATTGCCCAAATGGACAGAATTTGTGATAACCTGGGGGTTGACACAATTGAAATGGGAAATGCCATTGCCATGTGTATGGAAACCGGAAAAATAAAGTGGGGCGATGCAGAAGCTGCATTGTCTCTTCTAAAGGAAGCTGAAGAAGGAACGGAGTTTGGAAAAATCATGGGAGACGGATGTGAAGCAGTTGGAGTTCATCTTGGATGCAAGAGAATACCTGTTGTAAAACATCAGTCAATGCCTGGATATGACCCCAGAAACACAAAGGGTACAGGAATAACGTATGCAACATGCCCGCAGGGTGCTGACCATACAGCAGGACTTACAATGGGCAGGGCCTTTGATGATGCAGGAAGAGCTGCTCAGGCATATGCTTCAAACAAGCTTCAAGTTGCTATTTGTTTTTCAGACAGCATGATGTGTTTGTTTGCATTTTCTCACGCAGCAGCAAATCTGCCTCTCTTAGCAGGATTAGTTTCAGCTCTTTATGGAGGAGAGCCTGATTTTACAAGGATTGCTTCTCTTGGTGTAAAAACTCTTCTCACTGAAAGGGCATACAACAAGATGGCAGGAATGACTAAGGAAGATGACAGACTGCCTGAATTTTTCTACAATGAAAGAAGCGTTGCAACCGGCTCCAAATTTGATATAGACGATTATGAGCTGGAAGTATTGTTTGATTTCTGATGATTACAGTTAACAATAGAGAAATTGAATTCCACCAGGGCATGACTCTAGCAGAGGCCATTAAAGAATCTGGCGAAATTCTGGACACAATGACAATAGTGTTTATGGATAACAATGTGTTTCAACATGATAAGCTTCATGAGAAAATACTGGAGGGCTTTGAAAATATTAGACTGTTGAAAATAGTTTCCGGAGGGTAAATAACAGAGGCTTGCTATATGCAAGCCTCTGTTATTTTTTAAATTGTATAAAATTTGATTAAAAGAAAACTTGCTGGGTAACTATAATATATGAATTGCAAATGAGAGGCGGAATTAAATGAAAAAAATAATGATTGCAGCTGCAGTCTTAGTGATTTTAGCATTAGTATTGACAGGCTGCTCCAACACATCATCAGAGGAAGAAAGTGTGAATGAAAAAATACAATATGTAAAAATCAGTCCAAAAGATGCAAAAGAAATTATGGATAATGAAGAATCAATTGTTTTGGATGTAAGAACAAAAGATGAATATGACCAAGGACACATAGAGGGTGCAGTTTTATTGCCGGTAGATGAAATATCATCAAAGGCTGAAGAAGTTTTAAAGGATAAAAAGGCAAAAATACTTGTGTACTGCAGAAGCGGAAACAGAAGTGCCACAGCGGCAAAGGCTCTGATAAAAATGGGCTATGAGAATGTGCTTGATTTTGGAGGAATCATTGACTGGCCTTATGAAATTGTAAAATGATGTATTCAAAAAATGTTAAAACACGAAAAGGTATTTAAAATAACTCAGATTAAATGGAGGTACTATGAAACTTAAAGGAAAAACAGCAGTTGTAACAGGAGCAAGCTCAGGAATGGGAAGACAAATTGCATATTATTTCGCACAGGAAGGTGCAAATGTGCTGGCAGTTGCAAGAAGAATTGAAAAACTCAACGATCTTGTGGAAGAAACAAAACAGTTTGAAGGCAAGGTAGTTGCTTTTTCAGCGGATCTTGCTAAGCTTGAAAATGTAGAAGGAATGATTGATGAAGCAATAAAGGTATTCGGAAAACTTGATATTCTTGTAAACAATGCAGGCATCATGGATGACATGAGCGGTGTTGGAGATGCTAGTGAGGAAATGTTTGACAAGGTATATAATTTAAATGTTAAATCAATGTTTTTTGCAATGAGAAAAGCAGTTAAATATTTTGAGGAAGTTGGCGGCGGTGTTATAATAAACATTGCATCAATCGGAGGATTAAAAGGCGGTATTGCAGGAGCAACATACACTGCAAGTAAGCATGCTGTTGTAGGCCTTACAAAAAACACAGCATACATGTACGAACTTAAAAACATCAGATGCAATGCAATTTGTCCGGGAGCAGTGAAAACAGAAATTGCTTCAAGTGAATTCATGCAGAAAATCAATATGGAGGGAGCAAAACGTACAGGAATAGGCCTTGCTTTAAATCCGCGGGCAGGTGAACCTGAGGAAATTGCCAAGGTTGCAGTATTTTTGGCAAGTGATGATGCTTCATTTGTAAATGGCCAGTGCATAGCAGTGGACGGCGGCTGGACATCATATATGTAATAAAAAAAGTGATAATATATTCCTCAATAGTGTAGGGGAGGACCTCGTGTCCTCCCGCAGGCGGGCAGTAACCCGCACCTACGTTTGGAAATTTAAAATTATCAGTAAAAAAGGACAAATTTATTGTCCTTTTTGTATTTACACCTGGAACAAGCTGTCGATTTCTTCTTTTGAAAGTGAATTTATTAATATTTCACCTTTTTTAATTACGGAATCAGCCAGATCATTTTTATTTTGCTGAAGTTTTTCTATTTTTTCTTCTATGGTGTCCTTGGCTATGAGTTTAAAAACCTGGACCTTGTTATTCTGGCCTATGCGGTGTGTTCTGTCAGTAGCTTGATTTTGAGCGCTGATGTTCCACCATGGGTCGAAGTGAATAACAACATCGGCTCCTGTTAGGTTCAGTCCTGTACCGCCTGCCTTTAAGCTTATGAGGAATACAGGAGTTTTATCATGGTTGAACTTGTTTGCCATTTCAAGCCTATCCATGCTCTTTGTGGCTCCCGTAAGCATGTAGTAATCTATGAAATTTACCCTCAGGTGCTTCTCTATAATTGAAAGCATTGTTGTAAATTGCGAGAAAATTAAAATTTTGTGTCCGTTTTCCATGCTGTTTTTTATAATTTCCATGCATAGGTCAAGCTTTGTGCTGCCTCCTTTATAATTTTCATAATAAAGAGATGGGTCGCAGCATAGCTGCCTCAGCCTTGTTAGCATTGAAAGAATTTTAATCTGGCTTCTTTCAAAACCATTTTCTTCAATTTCATTTTTAAACTGCAAGTTAAGCTTAATGAGTTCAGCTTCATAAAGTTTGCGTTGAGTTGACTCCATGTGGGCATAAACCAATGTTTCAATTTTGTCCGGAAGCTCCTTTAACACATCTTTTTTGAGCCTTCGCAGAATGAAGGGCTGAATTTGCCTGTGGAGCCTGTTTAATACTTCCTGATCCATGTCCTTTACAATGGGAACCTCATATTTATCCTTAAATTTCTTGTAGCTCAATAAGAATCCGGGCATTATGAAATCAAATATTGACCATAAATCAGCCAGTGAATTTTCAATAGGTGTTCCAGTGAGAGCAAATCGAACATCGCTTTTTAAAAGCTTCACTGCTTTGGCATTTTGAGTGGTGGAATTTTTAATGTACTGTGCTTCATCCAATATGCAGTAATTAAATTCAACATCTGAATATGATTCAATGTCTCTTTTTATTAAATCATAAGATGTAAATATTAAATCGTAATTGCTGATGCTCTTAATGAGTTCAAGTCTTTGTTCAGCATTTCCTGCAATTATAAGAGTACTTATTTCAGGAGAAAATTTTTCTGTCTCGCTTTTCCAGTTGTACACCAGAGATGTGGGGCATATTACAATGGATGGTTTTTTTGCATGATCTTTTTCTGAAAGAAGAAGACTTATTACCTGCAGTGTTTTTCCCAGTCCCATATCATCAGCAAGAATTCCTCCAAGAGAATATCTGGACAATGATTTTAACCACTTGAAGCCTGTCAGCTGGTATTTTCTCATTATGGGCTTCAGATTGTCAGGAAGTTCAAAGTCAGCATCGTCTGATTCATTGATGCTGTGAATCATTTCCTTGAAGCTCTGTGTTTTTTCAGCGGTGACCCAAGAATTGTTTTTTAGGAGACTGTCCAGGTACAGCGAACGATACTTTGGAATTTCAATGTGCCCTGTTTCAAGCTCATGGTTTGTGATATTTAAATCCTCAACAAGTTTTTCTACGGTGCTGAAATACTCATTTTCTAGGTTAAGGAATGATCCGTCTTTGAAGCGAAAATATTTTTTCCTTTTCTTATAAGAAGAAAGTATGTCTTTTAGCTCTGAAGGATCAAATTCAAGCTTTTCTATGTCAAGCTCTATGAGATTGCTCACTAATTTTACACCCATGGACATGCTTTTCGGATACCTGATGTTGATTTTTTTAAAGTCATCGCTTATATTAACTTCACATAGTGCAGTCAGGTTATTTACTCCAAAAGTTATGAATTCATAAATTTTATCTTCATCAGTCATGGTGTATTTTGCTGTTGTTTTGTCAAATCCTGCATTTTCTATGGCTACAAGGATTTTTGTTTCTTCAAGCAAATTTCTTACAATGGTGTTGTCCTTGGGAGATTTTCTGAATGGATTAACATCAACATCTCCGTAATTGAAGACAACGCCTGCGTATATGAAACCCTGATTATTGCAGTCCAGATAAATGCTTGCAGTAAGGGGCATAATGTTCAGCTTTTCTGTTGATTCTATATCTGTTTTCACATTTGCATGTTTTGAAATCTGAGGCAGCACCGCCGAACAAAATTTTCCCATGCGGTCCTTGTCAAGAACTATTGTTTTTAAAGGCTGCATCATTATTTTGTTTACTGCCGGGAGAACTTCAGCCGCAAACTCTCTTGAGCATCTGTAGATTTTGTCTTCAACTATTACATATGTGAAGTCCTTGGAATTTGTTATAAAAGATATGTACAGGTTTGTTGTAAGATTGTACTGACCAGTCAAGGGATCTTCGGATATGTAAAAAACAGCCTCGGGGTCTTTGTTTACAAATGTTATTTCCTTGAACTCGTACTTGTAGCCGTGACATTCAACAGTGTTATTTTCGAACAAGTCAAAAAAACTAGTCAAATGAATAAGGAAATATTTTAAAGGCACGACCGCTTGTAGTATAGGCACTGTATGCACTTACAGTCTTGGCTACAACCTGTGTGTATGTATCTGCTTCATCCCTCAGGAACAGTGCCAGGGGAATAGACTCTTTTTCAAAACCGCTCAGTTCATGGTTGAACTCCAGGTTTTTCCCGTAAGAAACAAGTGTTGAATGTTTTATACAGCTTGCCAGTTCATAGGCATCTTTCACAACGTACTGTCTCTTATCTCCAATTGTGAATTCTATTCCTATTTCATCTTTGCCTGTTATGTTGATTATTGGCGTAAGACTTACCGTTCCTTCTTTTTGTTCAATTTTCACGCTTTCTTTTATTTTGTTCTCGTAAACTTTTATCAAATCTTCAAGAGGGTAGTTTCGAACCGGTGACTGATTTTGATTTTCCTTGAATACAACATTTCTTGAAGAAACTGTCTTCAAATCGTAGCTGTAGTAAATTTTCATCATGGCTGCTGCAATGTGTTTGCACGCACCGTGATTTTCCTTGAATGCAACACAATTACAGGCAAAATCAGCAATGTCTCCTTCGTTATCAATTGAAACAGAAGTTTCATAGGAAGAAGTTCCGGTGCCTCTTACCCTTGTGGAATACTTCAGGTAAAATCCCACTGTTTCCTGGTTGTATACTCTTTCGGAACTGAATTTTCCAACGTGGTTTTCCCTGTAGTAGGCTGCTCCTTTTTTGAATGATGATTCATTTGCAGAGCAGTTTTTTATATCATCTAGGTTGAAATTGATTTTTTCCATTTAATCTCCGGTTTTTTATTATTATTCTGCATTTTGTCCGTTTATTTATTATATCACACAGATTAAATAAGACAACGCAGAAAAAATATTTGTTCTTTCTTAACCATAAAAACTTTTTTGCGGGTCATATTTTTGGGTATATATAAGTATATCTTAATTAAACCGGATGCCCGGAATTAAACTATGCAAATATCAGAATTTTTCTGCGCGGTTTTTTGATGTAAATATGACATAAGACATTTTAAATAATAATTAGAGGAGGCAGTATGGGGAACATAACATATGTTTCATGGGAACTCATAGGAAACTTTATGGAAAGAGCTTTTGAAGCTGTAGGTGTGCCTGCAGATGAAGCAAAAATATGCGCCGATGTGCTGATGGAAAGCGACAGGAGAGGAATTGAAAGTCATGGCTGCAACCGCTTCAAGACAATATATATAGACAGAATAAAAGAAGGAATTCAAAGCCCTGTAACCTTATTTGAAGTTATAAAGGAAACTGCAACTACATCTGTTGTTGACGGTCATGATGGAATGGGAATGATAGTTGGATATAAATCAATGAACATGGCAATTGAAAAAGCAAAAAAGTACGGAATGGGAATGGTTGCTGCAAGAAATTCAACCCATTATGGCATAGCAGGGTATTATGCCATGATGGCAGCAAAACAAAACATGATAGGAATAACTGGAACCAATGCGCGGCCATCTATTGCTCCCACATTCGGAGTTGAAAACATGCTTGGAACAAATCCCATAACATTTGCCATGCCCACCGATGAGGATTTCCCTTTTGTTCTTGACTGTGCCACAAGCATTACACAAAGAGGAAAAATAGAATATTATGCCAGGAACGGTATGGAAACGCCAAAAGGTGCCGTAATAGACCAGGACGGTCTTCCCATGACAAACAGCATGCAGATTTTATCGGACCTCACAAGCGGGAAAGCAGCACTTGCTCCACTTGGCGGTATAGGAGAAGACACTGGAGGGCACAAGGGATACGGATATGCCACGGTTGTAGAAATACTTTCAGCTGCCCTGCAGGCAGGAAGTTTTTTAAGGATGTTGAATGGCACAAATGAAGACGGTGGGAAAATTCCATATCATCTTGGTCATTTTTTCATAGCCATAGACACGGAAGCATTCCTGGGAGCAGAGGAGTTTAAACATACGGCAGGTGAAATATTAAGAGAACTTCGCGGTTCAAAAAAAGCCAAAAACCAAGACAGAATATACACTGCAGGTGAAAAGGAATATTTAAGCTGGCTTGAAAGAAAAGGCAAGGGAGTGCCCCTGGGAATATCTGTGCAGAAAGACCTGGTTAAAGTAAGAGATGAACTCAATATCAATATAACATTTCCCTTTGAATGATAAAAAGTGTATGTGTTTCTTGTGAAGGATTTAGTTCTTGCAAAGCATACAGCTATTTTAAAAAATATCAAAAATTTTCCCAAAAAATCAATAATAATTGTTGCATTTTTGACAGTAATGAAGTATTATATTTCCATACGATAATAGCAAACTTGTCGAAAGGCAAGGACGCAAAGCCATGGGTCTAAAGTGAGTACTATGATTGCCAGGTTGCCGAAGAGAGATGGATAGACATATTCAGCTGTATGCTTGGGCATACAGCTTTTGTTTTTCTTAAAGGAAATCGTTTTTGATAAGGAGGAATGATTTATGTCAACAGTTGACACTTTAACCGGAAACGGTATGGATGACTTGAAGGAACTGCAGCAGAGATTGAACTATGAATCAATCAAACATCAATTCAGACCTAAACTGATCGGGGGCTTAAACGAAGATGATGTTTCTCAATATATTGAATACATTGAGGACAAGTTTCACAAGCTTGAGCAGGAAAACAAAAAATATATGGATTTGAATTATAATCTGAAAAAACAACTTGAAGTTCAAATTGAAGAAAATATGAGCCTACAGGAAAATATGGATGATTCAAAGCAAAGGATTAATATTTTCATAGCAGAAAATAAAAATAAAGATGCTTTGATCAAGACAATGAATGATAACTTCAGTTTGGAAAAAGAAGCATTACAAAACGAAATTCTTAAAATAAAAGAAGGACGTGAAGAGCTGGAAAACATGCTTTCAGAAGCAAGAATCACAATTTCGGAATCAGAGGAATACAAAGCTAGACTTGAAGAAAACAACAGTCAGTTGAAATCAAGAATGAACATTATTGAAAAAGAAAACGAAAAAATTGAAATCCTTATGGAAGACATAAGCATTTTGACAGATGAAAAAGCAAGTCTTGAAAAAATGCTGTCGGAAATGAGCATTAAAACAAATCAAGTTAATGAATATGAAGTAAGGCAGAAGGAACTTGAAAGTAAGCTTAATGACTTAGAACCTGAACTTATACAATCAAGAGAATATGCAGCAGAACTTGAAGAAAACAGCAATGTAATGGCTGCAAAGCTGACTGAACTGGAAAATAAAACAAAATCAATGGAAGATTCCAATGCACAAATAGATAAATTATGCCAGGAGCTTAAAAATCAGCTTGAAGCAGAAAAATCCAAAAACGAAAAACAGATGATGTATCTTGAAATGTCCAAACAGAAAATCACAAGTTTGGAAGCAACTGTAAAAGAAAGTATGACTGAGCTTGAAGAACAAAGAAAGATATCCGAGAGGGCAGAACAGGAGCTGCAGCTTGAAAAGGCAAAGGCTTCAAGCAGTAA
Organism: Sedimentibacter sp. B4; assembly: GCF_000309315.1. NCBI lineage: Bacteria > Bacillati > Bacillota > Tissierellia > Sedimentibacter > Sedimentibacter sp. B4. Next base: position 2,763 of record NZ_CANG01000959.1, on the reverse strand, counting down.
AATAAACGGATTCAAAGAAGAACTTGAAAGTATCTATAAAAAGATAGAAGTTCTTGAAAATGAAGCAGCACAGCACGTGAAAAACATCAACGAACTGCAACAGCAGCTTTCTTTAGAGCAAATCCGTGCAAACAAGGCTGAAAACAATCTTACGGCCTATTCTAAATTGGTTTCTGATTTCAAGGACAAATTTGAAAAGGAACAAAACATGCTGGAAGCACAGTACAGGAACTTTCTGAACAACCGCAGTCAGCTTCATTCAGAAATAAGCGACTTGGTTGAAATCAATATAATTTAATAGTAAGTCGGATTGAATACAAGGGGAATCCCATATAACTGAAATTGTTTGACAATCGGGATAGAGTTAAATATCCGATAACTGTTATGAAATTGCCGCCAAATATGGCGGTTTTTTTATAATTAGGCATTTGGCGTTGAATCCGGATATCAATACGAGGGGAGAGTCTTGTGCTCTCCCGCAGATGCAAATAAATGATATCGAAATTTATGTATCAATAATCCTTGCTTTCCCATTCTGCAATGTATTTAGAGAGTTCATCTTCCATAATTGGCACGCGGTTGCCCTGAGCTCCGCAGTTGAGGCATTTGTCATTTTTAAAACCCTGTTTTGTGCATTTATCCACCACAGTCTGATCGCATCCGTAGTTGCCGCATTCAGTGCATCTGAATACAGGATTTTTGCACGGGTGTCCTGATTTAATTCCGTCGCAACTTGCCACATGAACTTTTTCTTCTTCAGTCATTTCAATATGACGTTTCTGGTTTAATTTGCCGCCTCTAAACCAAAACTTATTGTTAGGGGATACTTCTGGCATAAAAATCACTCCTCACGTATTTATTTAAATAAGATATACCCATAAAACTTTTACATAATCAAAATGAGTCATATTTTGTCAATTAATTTTAAATTCGCAAAATTTGACAAACATAATTTAATTAATTTTATTATATTTAAATTAACTAAAACAAGTGTACCCTTGACAACAGTCGTCCTTATGTTATAATCAGGACGTTAAAAAAATATCATATCAAGGAGTACATATGAAATTGAAAAAATTATTATCACTGCTTTTGGCAGTAATGCTGGTATTTTCTCTGGCAGGATGTCAAAAAAATGAAGCTGAACAACCGGCTCAAGAAGAACCAAAACAGGAACTTGTAAGCACAGTTGCTCAAGGCGAAGGCACAGGAAAATATGGTGTTTTTAAAGTGGATGTTACTTTGGAAAATTCCGAAATAAAGGATATAAAAGTTACAGAAAGCTCTGAATCAGGATTCACTGAACCTGTTATAGCTCAGCTTACTAAGGAAATGATCGACACTAACTCTGTTGATGTAGATGCTGTTACTGGAGCGACTTTAACAAGCTTTGCTTTTATTAACAGCGTTAAGGATGCAGTTGAAAAATCTGGCGCAGTATTGACTGCTAAAGAAGTTCAAACTGAAGAAGAAAAAGTTGAAGATATTACTACAGACATTGTAATTGTAGGTGCCGGCGGAGCTGGTCTTTCTGCTGCAATTGAAGCTACAAATGCTGGAGCAAAAGTAATTGTTGTAGAAAAGAATGCCTTCATGGGTGGAAACACTAACTATGCAACAGGCGGTATGAATGCTGCTGGAACAAAATATCAGGAAGCTAAAGGAATACAGGACAGTCCTGCACTTTACTATGCTGATACAATGAAGGGTGGAAAAGACCTGAATAATCCTGAACTTTTAAAAGTTTTGACTGAAAATTCAGCTGAAACACTTTACTGGCTTGAAAGCCTCGGAGCTGATCTGTCAGAAGTTGGAAGATCAGGCGGACAAAGCGTTGACAGAATTCATAAAGGACCTGGAGGAATGCCTGTTGGAACTCACTTGATGGATGTATTTGGAACTCAGGTAGAAACTCTTGGCATTGAAGTAAAATTAAACACAAAGGCTGTTGAAATATTGTCTGAAGGAAATGTTGTAAAAGGAATAAAAGTTGAAAACAAAGACGGAAATTCATACAACATAAATGCAAAAGCTGTAATTCTTGCATCAGGCGGTTTCGGAGCAAATCCTGAATTGGTTGTGAAATTCAAGCCAGAACTTGAAGGTTTCGGAACAACTAATGCACCGGGAGCAAAAGGAGATGCTTTGGCAATGGTTGAAAAACTTGATGTATCATTGACAGACATCGAGCAGATTCAAACTCACCCTACTGTAGTTCCTAGAATCAATGAAATGATTACAGAAGGTATAAGAGGAGACGGAGCTATACTTGTAAACCATGATGCTAAAAGATTCATAGACGAACTTAAAACAAGAGACGTTGTATCAAAAGCTATACTTGAGCAGGAAGGAAAAACAGCATTCCTTGTTCTTGACAAACAAGTTTATGAAAAAGCTTCAACATATGAAAAATACAAAAACCAGGGACTTTTGAAAGAAGCACAGACTCTTTCAGAACTTGCAGGAATCATGAAAGTTGACGCAACTGCATTGGAAGCAACAGTAAGAGAATACAATGAAGCTGTAAAAGCTAAATCAGATGTAGAATTTGGAAGAACTTCACTGGATGTTGAAATTATATCAGCACCTTATTATGCAGTAGAAATTTCTCCTGCAATCCACCACACAATGGGCGGAGTTACAATCAACACAAGCACTCAGGTTATGAACAATTCAGGAGCTATAGTTGAAGGATTGTTTGCAGCTGGAGAAGTAACAGGCGGCGTTCACGGCGGAAACAGAATAGGCGGAAACGCAGTAACT